>NZ_JACARP010000049.1:0-22781 GCF_013386595.1 Brevundimonas sp. P7753
GTCGCGCAGCCCGCCAGCAGGGCCGTCGCCAGAAGGCTCGGCGTCAAGGCGCGAGGAACCCTCGCCTTGAAACGCGAAATGCCGGCTGACGAACGTGACATGGGCTCTCCCTAGCACAGGGTCGAAGCCCCTGCCGCCTAGGAAGCCCTCCGGGCGCGCCGCGTCAACCCCGGCGATCCAGCACGGCGTTCGACGAGCAGGCTGCAAAAGGCGCTCTACGCGGCGTCGGCTGCGCTCGCCGACGTCGCTGGCGTCGGGGTCAGGGCGCGCGACAGGGCCTCGACCAAGGCCGGGATCTGCAAGGGCTTGGTCAGGTATTCGGCGAAGCCCGCCTCCCGGCCGCGCCGGATGTCGGCGAAGGCCGCGCGGGCCGACAGGGCCAGGACCGGCACGCCCCGCGTCAGGGCGTCTTCGGCCAGCCGCGCCTTGACCTCGAACCCGTCCATGCCGGGCAGGTTGATGTCGAGGATGATGACGTCGGGGCGCAGGTCGCGGGCCAGGGTCAGACCCTCCGGGCCTGTCTCGGCCACATGCAGCTGGATGCGGCCCAGGGCCGTGATCACATGGCGCATCAGAGCGATGTTGGAGGGGTTGTCCTCGACATAGAGCAGGGTCGCCTCGGGCAGGGGCGTCGCCGGCACGGGCGAGGCCGAAACCAGGCGCGGCGTCTCGGCGGCGACCGGCAGATGGACAGTGAAGACCGACCCTTCGCCTTCGCGGCTTTCAGCCTCCAGCCGCCCGCCCATGGCCTGGATCAGGCGCCGCGCCACGGCCAGGCCCAGGCCCGCGCCCGGCACGTCCGAGGCTTCGCGGCCCAGGCGGTTGAAGGGCTGGAACAGGTCGGCCATGCGGGCGGCGGGCAGACCCGGCCCGGTGTCGTGGACGCTGAGGCTGACCCCCTCGGCGGACTGGCGCGCCTCGATCAGGACGGCGCCGCCGGGGCGGTTATATTTGACGGCGTTGGCGATCAGGGCGGTCAGCACCTGACGCAGGCGCTCGCAATCGGCGCGGGCGGCCAGACCCGCGACGGGCGGCGGTTCGCGCAGGTCCACGCCCGCCGCCTCGGCCATGGGACCCAGGGCCTGGCAGACCTGACGCGCGACCAGCAGGGGATCGACCCGTTCGACCGCCAGCGCTAGCCGCCCGCCCTCGATGTCGGCCAGGTTCAACACTTCGTCCACCAGGGTCAGCAGACGGGCGCCGGCGGCGCGGATCTGTTCCAGCGCCTGATGCTGGCGATGGGTGAGCGGCTCGCTCGCCTCGTTCATCCGCATCAGGTCGGAGAAGCCGATGACGGCGTTCAAGGGGGTGCGCAATTCGTGGCTCATGCTGGCCAGGAACTCGGTCTTGGCGCGGTGCGCGGCCTCGACCTGGGCCGCCTGGCCTTCGGCGGCGGTCAGGGCGGTCTGAAGTTCGCGCGCCCTTTGCTCAGCGCAGGCTTCGAGCGTGAGGTTGACCCGCCGGAGGATAGCGACCTCGCGTCGAGCCTTCATCGCCATCCGCAATCCCGCCCAGCAGCCGGACAAGGCCAGGGCGACCACCACCAGAACGAGTTCCATCGCACGTCCCTCCGATACCGCGAGAGTGACGCCTATAGATTGCAGTTACGTAAATATACGCGCCAAGGTTGCGCGTCGGCGATCAGCCCTCGTCGGCGGCGGGCTCGACCTTGCGACGCGGGGCGCGACGCTTGGGCGCGGGGGCCTCTTCCGCCGTGTCCGCCTCGTCCGAGGAAGAAGCCGTGGGGCGGGTCAGGAAGCCGGGCAGGCCCATGCCGTCGCTGACTTCGCCTTCGGCGGGCGCATCGCCAGCCACACCGGCAGAAGGGGCGCGTTCGGCGCGCGGACGGCGCGGGGCGCGGGCGGGACGGGCCTCGGCCTCGGCGGCCTCGACGACCGGAGCGGCGTCGTCCGAACCGGCCTCGGGGACATATTCGGCCTCGGACAGGGCGCGGGCTTCGTCCTCGGGCGTGGCCTCGCCGGCCTCGAAGCGACGGTTGCGTTCCTCGCGGCGACGCTCCCAGCGTTCGCGGCGGGTCTCGCGGCGGCCGCCCTCGCGGGCTTCGCCCTCGGCGCGGGGTTCGCCCTGTTGCTGCTCACGCGGTTCACGCGGTTCGCGCTCGGCGCGGGGCTCACGATCACGGTCACGGTCACGGTCACGGTCACGGTTGAAGTCGCGGTCCCGGTCGCGGTCCCGGTTGTTGTCGCGATTATTGAAGTCGCGGTCGCGGTTGGCTTCGCGTTCGGCGCGCTCGGCCTGACGGCGGGCCTCGTCGTCGAGCTTCTGTTGTTCGGCCTGGGCGGCGGCGATGATGGCGGCGGCCTGGGCGCCCGACTCGTCTTCGAAGTCGATATCGAAGCCCTGACCGGCCAGTTCGCGCTGGGCGATCTCAGACACCGGACGCTGCGGCTGCAGGGCGCGCAGGACGCGGAAATAGTGTTCGGCGTGCTGGGTGTAGTTCTCGGCCAGCACCCGGTCGCCGGCGGCCGAGGCGTCGCGCGCCAGCTGCATATAGCGTTCATAGACGGTCTGGGCGTTGCCGCGGACCTTGATGTTCTCGGGGCCTTGCGAATCCCACGACCGATTCGGGTTGGTGGCGTTGGCGTTGTTGCCGCCGCCGCTACCGGGCTTCCGGTTGCGTCCGCGCTGACGCTTCATGCCCTTGAAATCTCTCATCGGAGCTTACCGTGCTGGTGCGGGCCGCCGCCGGTTGAGGGCGGGCAGGACCCAGTTCGTCGTTCCGTTCGGTCGGGGCCAATCCCCGTATCGATGTGCTCGGAAAACTGTTTGTCGCCCTGTGGTCCGCCGGGCCAACCCGGCCCGACCGTCACTGGCCCAGACGCGCTTGAGCGAGCAAACCGGCCCGAAAAAGGATGCGTATGAGTGGGAGACAAGAAACGACTTAGCGCGCGATGGCGTCGTTTCCAAGGCTTTTATTGCGCGGCGCTTTCGGTCCGCGTCAGTCTTCCGGGATGGGATCGACGCGCGGGTCGGGGCCGTTGGTGACGACGCGGTCGCGGTCGCCCAGGTCCTTGACCACCTTGACCCCGGAGAAGCCGACGGCCTCGAACAGGGCCTTGACCTGAGCCCCCTGATCCCAGCCGATCTCGACGGCGAAGACGCCCTCGGGGCGCAGGATGCGGGCGATTTCGGGCGCCAGGTCGCGATAGGGCTGCAGGCCGTCGGGGCCGCCGTCCAGCGCCAGATGCGGATCGTGCTCGCGCACCTCCGGGTCCAGGCCGGGAATGTCGCCGGTCGGAATATAGGGCGGGTTGGACACCACCAGATCGAAGCTGTCTTCGGCGAAACCGGCGGCCCAGTCGGTGCGGATGAAGGTGCAGCGGCCGTTCAGGTCCAGATTGGCGGCGTTCTCGCGCGCCACGGCGATGGCCTCGGTCGAGATGTCCGTGCCGACGCCGCGCGCGCCTGCACGCTCCATCAGGGTCGCCAGCAGGATAGCGCCAGAGCCGGTGCCGAGGTCGATCATCTCGAAGGCGCGATGCGGCGGGAAGGCGCGGACGATAACGTCCAGCAGGGTCTCGGTGTCCGGGCGCGGGCTGAGCACGTCGGGGGTGACGTTCAGCATGATCTTCCAGAAGCCCTTCTTGCCCAGGATGCGCGACACGGGTTCGCGCCGGACGCGGCGGTCCATCATGGCGTCCAGGGCGGCGATCTTGTCGGCGTCGACCTCGCGATAGGGGTCGGTCAGGATGTCGACGCGGCCCGCGCCGGTGGCGGCTTCCAGCAGCAGGCGGGCGTCGATCGACGGGCTGTCGACGCCGGCGGCTTTCAAGCGGGCTTGCGCGCCTTTCCAGGCGGTGAGCAGGGTCGGGACGGCGGGGGCGTTTTCGGACATGATGGGTGATTGGCGCTTGCAGCGGGCGATTTCAAGACGGAACGCAGATAGAGCGTAGCCGTTGAGGGGCGGATGGGGATGCAGAACCTGATGAAACGGCTTGCGCGGCGGCGTGGAAACGGCGGCGCGATCTGGCGTTACCTGGGCGCGGCGGCGGGCGGCCTGGCGGCCGGGGCCACGGCGGCGCACCTGCTTTATACGCAGGGGCACAAGTACGGGGTCGAGTTGCGGCCGAAACGGCCCGAGCCCCTGCCCCCGCGCGATCCCACGCCCGCGGACTATGACGCCAAGGAGCCCGGTCGCGGACGGCTGGCCCAGCATCCGGTCCATATTCCGCGCAAGGGCTGGATCGACATCATCTGGCGCACGACCATGGGCTATTTCGGCGACCGGGTCGGCTTCGTCGCCGGGGGTGTGACCTTCTTCATGCTGCTGGCCCTGTTCCCGACGCTCGGCGCCTTCGTCACCATCTACGGCCTGTTCGCCGACCCCGCCGACGCCTGGAGCCAGCTGAGCTTCCTCTATGAGGTGCTGCCGTCGAACGTGGCCCAGTTCCTGGGCGCGGAAATGCAACGGCTGGCCAGCGGTTCGACCGGCGAGCTGACCTTCACCCTGGTGTGGACTCTGGCCCTGTCGCTGCTGGCGGCCAACGGCGGGGTGAAGACCCTCTTCTATGGGCTGAACCTCGCCTATCACGAGGTCGAGCGGCGCAACATCATCACCTACAACCTGATGTGCATGGGCTTTACCGTGTCAGGCCTGCTGGCGGTTCTGATCAGTTCGGGTCTGGTGGTCGGCGTGCCGGTCGTGCTGTCCGTCTTCGGGCTGGAGGAGGAATGGGCGCATCTGGCGCCGCTGCGCTGGCCCCTGCTCTACTTCGGCTATGTCGGCGCCCTGGCGCTGATCTACCGCATGGGACCGTGTCGCGCGCGGGCGCGCTGGCGCTGGCTGACGCCGGGCGCCCTGTTCGCGGCGGCGCTGAGCCTGCTGGTGTCCTTCCTGTTCAGCTGGTTCCTGGGCAACTTCGTGCGCACCGATTCCTACGGTCCGCTGGCGGCGGCCATGGGTTTCCTGCTGTGGACGTGGATTTCAGTGCAGGTGATCCTGATGGGCGCGCGGCTAAACGCCGAGATCGAGCATCAGACGGCGCTGGACACCACCGTCGGCGCGCCCCTGCCGATCGGCGAGCGCGGGGCGATCATGGCGGATTCGGTCGGCCCGCGTCGCGGCAATCCGGCGGCCCTGGCCTTTACGCTGAAATACGCCGAGGCCCTGGGGGACCGGATGCTGAAGCGGCGGGTGCGGCGCAGGTAGACCGATATTCTCCCTCCCCTTCATGGGGAGGGTGGTCGCGCAGCGACCGGGTGAGGAGGGCGTGGCGAGACAGACGCAGCGCTTGAACGGCTTGAGCGCCCCCACCCGGCATCGGCCTACGGCCTCAGCCACCCTCCCCTGAGGGGAGGGAAAATTCTGCTTCAGCTGAACTCGGCTTCCAGGTCGGCCAGGCGGGCGGCCTGATCCTCGGCGATCAGGGCGTTCAGCAGGGGGTCGATGTCGCCTTCCATGATCTGGGGCAGGCTGTGCAGGGTCAGGTTGATGCGGTGGTCGCTGACCCGGCCTTGCGGGTAGTTGTAGGTGCGGATGCGCTCGGAGCGGTCGCCCGAGCCGACCTGGGACTTGCGCGTGTCCGAGCGCGCCAGGTCCTTGGCCTGACGCTGCATGTCGTACAGGCGCACCCGCAAGTTCTTCATCGCCTTGTCGCGGTTGACGTGCTGGGACTTCTCCGACGAGGTCACCATGATGCCGGTGGGCAGGTGGGTGATGCGCACGGCGGAATCGGTCGTGTTGACGTGCTGGCCGCCGCTGCCCGACGACCGATAGGTGTCGATGCGGATGTCCTTGTCGTGGATCTCGATCTCGACGTCCTCGACTTCGGGCAGGACGGCGACCGTCGCCGCCGAGGTGTGGATGCGGCCTTGAGACTCGGTCGCCGGGACGCGCTGGACCCGGTGGACGCCGCTCTCGAACTTCAGCCGACCGAACACGCCCTCGCCGGTGACGGTGGCGATGATCTCCTTGAAGCCGCCCGCGTCGCCCTCGGTCATGCTGTCGACCTCGACCCGCCAGCCGCGAGACTGGGCGTAGCGCGAATACATGCGGAACAGGTCGCCGGCGAAGATGGCCGCCTCATCGCCGCCGGTGCCGGCGCGCACTTCAAGCACCGCCGAGGCGTTTTCGTCGGCGTCGCGCGGGGCCAGCAGCAGGGCGACCTCGCGCTCCAGCTCAGGCAGGCGCGTGTTCAGGGCGTCCAGTTCGTCGGCGGCCATGGCGGCCATTTCGGGGTCCGAGGCCATGGCCTGCAGGTCCTCGACCTCGGCGCGGGCGCGGGCCAGGGTCTGGACGGCGTCGGCCACCGGCTTCAGCTCGGCGTACTCTTTCGACAGGCGCACGATCTCGGCGCCGTCCGAGGCCGCGCCCATGCGCGCCTCCACCTGGTGGAAGCGGTCGAGCACCTGATCGAGCCGGGCCTGGGGCAGTCGCAAGGGAGCGTCCTCTGAAGGAAAAATCGAGCGCGGAGCCTTACCCCCCGGACCGCCCGCTGTCGATGAAAAGGCCGGAACACGCCCAGATGGAGCGATTGTGAACAGCCGTCACAAGCCCGTCAGGACGGTTCCTTCGCACCTGCAAACCTTTTAGCTGCACCGGGGCTGAAACAAGACAGGAGACGGGCATGTTCGATGGAAGCGCTGATTCCACCGCGGGGGCGGACGACAATGTGGCGCGGCTTTGCGCCCTTTACGACGGGCTTCTGGAGCGTTCGGACGCGACGGTGTCGCCCGAAGCCGAGACCGAGCTGAAGGCTCTGGCCAAGATCTTCGACCTGGACGCCGAGCGCCCCGTCGCCGAGTTGTGGCCCTATGTGCGCGCCGTCCTGGTGCGGCAGGTCCCGGCCGAAGCGCCCGCCGTCGCCCCGCAAGCCGAGGCCCTGACCGTCCTGCTGGTCGAGGACGACGCCGAGGCCGCCGTCGCCCTGACCGAGGCCCTGGACGCCGCCGGACACCGCGTGGTCGGCCCCTTCCACAGCGCCGAGGCCGCCGAGGCGGCGACCGCCCTGCATCCCATCGACGTGGCCCTGCTGGACATCAACCTATCGGGCGAGGCGACCGGCGTCGATCTGGCCCGCAGCCTGAAGGCGCGCTGGGGCGTGCCGGTGATCTTCCTGTCGGGCGACGTCAGCGCCGCCGCCGCCAACGCCGAACTGGCCGCCGCCATGGTCATCAAACCCTATACCGGGCGCGACGTGCTGGACGCCCTGGCGCGACTGGAGCCCCGACGCTGACGCGGCGCGCCGTTTAGGCCATTGCCAAGCGGGCCGCCGATGCGTCTGATGCCGTCAAAGGGCCGCCCGATGCGGCCCAGAGGGCTGAATGGACACCTTTTTCCTGTTTCTTCTGGTGGGCGTTCTGGCCCAGGCGGTCGATGGCGCCCTGGGCATGGCCTATGGCGTGATCTCGTCCTCAGTGCTGCTGGCCCTGGGCGTGCCTCCGGCCATGGCCTCGGCCAGCGTCCATGCGGCGGAGGTCTTCACCACCGCCGCCTCGGCGGGCAGCCATGCCTGGCACAGGAATGTGGAGTGGCGGCTGTTCCTGCCCCTGGCCATCGCGGGCGTCATCGGCGGGGTGCTGGGGGCCTATGTCCTGACCGGGATCGACGGCGATGTCATCAAGCCCTTCATCATCGCCTATCTGGCCCTGATCGGGGTGTGGATCTTGTGGCGAGCCGGGCATGACATTCCGCATCGCCACCTGCCCGTCTGGATCACCGCCCCGATCGGCGTGGTCGGCGGCTTCCTCGACGCCATCGGCGGGGGCGGCTGGGGTCCTACGGTGTCCTCGACCATGGTCGGCGCCGGGCATGATCCGCGCAAGGCCATCGGCACGGTCAACACCGCCGAGTTTTTCCTGACGGTCGCCGTGTCCGCCACCTTCGTCTGGGCCATAGTGACAGGCCACTGGGAAGAGGCGGGCGCGCTGGAAAACCATGCCGCCGCCATCGGCGGACTGGTGGTCGGCGGCCTGATCGCCGCGCCCTTCGCCGGGCTGATCGTCAAGAAGGTCCCGCGCAAGGTACTGGCCTATGCGGTTGGTTTCCTGCTGATCTTCCTGGCCGGTTTCCAGGGCCTGCAGCTGGCGGGACTGTTCGGTCGATAGACAAAGGGCGGGCCCGGCCTGCGCCCGCCCCGCCCCCTTCAGTCTGTCGTTCGGATCAGCGCGCGGTGTGCGTGCGGAAGCGTTCGATGAAGGCCTTGATGTTCTCGCGGATGGCGTATTCGTTGGCCAGACGCAGGCGTTCCGTGCCGACGAAGGCCTCGCCCATCTTGGCGGTGCCGGTGGCTGCAATGGTGTCGTCGAAGATCAGCTTGCCCGAGGCGTCGGTCACTGAATAACGGACGCGGCTGGTCACCGACATGTCGAGGCCGACCATCGGCTGCTTCAGCTCCAGCATGGCCGCCGTCAGCGACAGCGGGGCGGTTTCCGTCGCACCCAGATAGCCGGTCGCCTTGAGCGAGTTTTCCAGCGCCAGGCGGAAGTCGCCGCTGGCGACCTCGGACCACAGCAGGGGATTGGTGTCCGTGCCGCCCGAGACATTGACGATCTTGACCGCCTGATAGCCGACGTCGCCGGCCTTGGCGGCGGCGATGGTCGAGGGCAGGACGGTCATGGCGTCGGGCCGCGCGGCCGAGGCGCAGGCGCCCAGCGACAGCAGGCCGAGCGAGACGGCGACGACGGCGGCGCGGCGGATCATGACGGCGCGGCTCACGGCTGGGCCTGGGATGCGGCGGCGGGCTTGGTCGGTCCGGCGGGTTCCAGCGTCACAATCAGCGGGTTCGGCGTCAGGTCGTTCAGAGCGCCCGAGGTGGCGTCCACGCCGGCGCCGATCAGGCCGCCGACCAGAACATTGCCCGCCAGAGCCGCGCCGCCGCCGCCCGACATCTTGCTCTCGATGGAGTGGGTCTGCTCGGCATAGCCGTCGCGCGAGATGGTCACGGTGAAGGCGTCCTTGCGCGGCATGCGGAAGGTGCAGGGCGTGGCTTCGCACTGGAAGCCGTTCGAGGTCGAGGCGCGAGCGCCGGGCGGGCTGCTCTCGACGGTGAACGGCTGGGTCGTGCCGCGCGTGATCGTGGCGCAGGCCGGCAGGCTGAGGCTCAATCCGGCGAGCGTCAGGGCGTGCACGGCGAAGCGTGCATGACGTTTGGAAATCATGATGATTCCTAGAAGGAAACGGTCCCGCCCCCCGGCGGACCTGCCCTCAAGGTCGCATCACAATGTTCAGTCGTCAATCACAGACGCGTGACCGACACGACACGGTTTGTCGAATCTCAGACCGGCGTGGTGGCCTGGAAGCTGGGGCGCTGCTCCAGCGCGGCCTGAAGCGCCACGAGGTTGGGGCGGTCGCTCTTCCAGTCATAGTCCGGGTGGCGGAAGCTGACCCAGCTGACGGTGATGCCGGCGCTGAGCACGCCCATGTTGAAATCCTCGGCGGACGGGGCGGCGGCTTCCAGGGCGTCCAGCGATCGGCCCATGTTGAAGGTCCAGCGAGAAATCCACGACGGCGAGCGCTCGGCCTCGGGACGGCGTTTCTCCAGCACCAGCTTGACGCCCATTTCGAGCGTGGCGTTGGCCAGGGTCTCCAGACGCTTGACGCGCAGGCGTTCGGCGCCGTCGGCGGGCAGCAGGCGCGGGCCGGAACCGATCATGTCCAGATATTCGGCGATCACCGGACTGTCGGTCAGCGGCAGGCCGTCCTCGGCGATCAGGGTCGGGACCTGGACCACCGGATTGGTCGCCAGCAGTTCCGGCGCATTGGCGTAGGGGTCGACGGCGATCTCTTCGATGCGGTCAGACAGACCCTTTTCATGGGCGACGATGCGGACCTTGCGGGAGAATGGCGACGGGGTGGTGATGTAGAGTTTCATGATCTCAGCGTCGTTCGATGGTTACGCCCTCGGGCGCGGTCAGGGCGTCCAGCCGGACTTGTGCGGCCGCATCGCCCAGGGCGTGCGCACGCATGAAATGCACCGTCGTGGCGGCCATCAGCTCGAAGTCAGCGGCGTCGGCGTTGCCGACGAAGCTATGGTCGCCCCCCGCGAAGGTCATCAGCATCTTGTCGCCGGCCGGGCTGGTGTCGAAGGCCGCACGGTGATCGCGGGGCTCGGTCACGAAGCCCGGCACCAGATCGACGTCGCCCGTCACGATCAGCACCGGCGTAGAGACTGTGGCGTAGGTCGAGGGATTGACCAGACCCGGCACGACGCCGGGCGTGGAGATGGCGATCACAGCCTTGACAGCCGGGTCGCCAAGCGGCCCCGCGACGCTGACGGCGCCCGCCGCCATCAGCGAGTTGAAGGAACCGAAGGAGTGGCCGCCGGCGATCATAGGCTTGCCCGGATGGCGGGCCTGGGCATAGCCGCGCACCACCGCCAGATCGACGATCCGAGTCATGACAAAGCTGCGCTGGTCGCCTTCGGCGTGGCGAGGATGCTGCAACGAGTCCGTATGCATCGGCGCGATGACGGTGAAGCCGTGGTCGGTCCAGTATTTGATGATGCGATGGTAGCGCGCCGGATCGCTGTTCCAGCCGTGGCTGAAGACGATCACCGCCTGCTCGTCCGCCGCCGACCAGATGCTGACGTCGATGGTGCGGCCGTCAGGCGCAGGCAGTTCGACATGGGTTGCAGGCAAGGGGGCCGCAGCGGTGGAGACCGCCTGCGCAAGGACCGTAGCCGGGCTCGCAGCGATGCTTCCGAGCGAAAGAGCGAATACAGACGCAAGCGCGATGCGACGGATCATGACGTTACCCCAACCACTGATCCCGCCTGACTAGCGCAGGCGTTCGAAGCGCAACAGAGTCTATTCCGCCGCCTTGCGCGCCGCATCCAGTTCGGCGGCCTTGGCTTCGACCAGTTCGACGATGTGGTCGATCATGCCGTCATTGGCCTGTTTGCCGGCGATCTTGCCGTTCAGGTAGACCATGCCCGCGCCCTTGCCGCCGCCAGTGAAGCCGACGTCGGTGTAGAGGGCCTCGCCGGGGCCGTTGACGACGCAGCCGATGATCGACAGCGACATGGCCGTCGAGACGTGGGCCAGCTTCTCCTCCAGAATCGCCACCGTCTCGATGACGTTGAAGCCCTGACGCGCGCAGGACGGGCAGGCGATGATGTTCACCCCCCGATGGCGCAGACCCAGGGATTTCAGGATGTCGAAGCCGACCTTGATCTCTTCCACCGGATCGGCGGCCAGCGAGACGCGGATGGTGTCGCCGATGCCGGCCCACAGCATGTTCCCCATGCCGATGGCCGACTTGATGGTGCCGGTGCGAAGCGGCCCGGCCTCGGTGACGCCCAGGTGCAGGGGGCAGTCGATGGCCTCGGCCAGCTGCTGATAGGCGGCGACCGTCAGGAAGGGGTCGGACGCCTTCACCGAGATCTTGAACTCGTGGAAGTCCAGATCTTGCAGGATGCGGGCGTGGTTCAGCGCGCTCTCGACCATGGCGTCCGGACAGGGCTCGCCGTACTTCTCCAGCAGCTCCTTTTCCAGCGACCCGGCGTTGACGCCGATGCGCATGGAGCAGCCGTGGTCGCGGGCGGCCTGGACGACCTCCTTGACCCGGTCGATGGAGCCGATGTTGCCGGGGTTGATGCGCAGGCAGGCGGCGCCCGCCTGGGCCGCCTCGATGCCGCGTTTGTAGTGGAAGTGGATGTCGGCCACGAGCGGCACGCGGGCCTCGCGGGCGATGGTCCTGAAGGCCGCCGTCGACTCCTCGTCGGGGCAGGAGACGCGGACGATGTCGGCCCCGGCCTCTTCGAGTTGGCGGATCTGTTCCAGCGTCGCCGCCGCGTCGGTCGTGGGCGTATTGGTCATCGACTGGACGCTGATCGGGGCGTCGCCGCCGACCGGAACCGAGCCGACCATGATCTGGCGGCTCTTGCGGCGCTCGATGTGGCGCCAGGGACGGATGTGGCCGAGTTCGGAACTGCTCATGTCGCGCGGAACATAGGCGAGGAAGGACGGCAAAACCACGACATCAGTCGCGGTCCGCGACGATTCATCTCGCGGGCGGCGGCGCCTGGGCGGCGGGCGCCGGGGCGACCGGCGCGGGCGCAGCCGCGAGGGCGGCGGCGGCCTGGGCGGCGCGGGCGCGGGTCTGGGCCTCCGCGGCGGCGGCGGCGCGGGCCTCGGACTGGCGGGCGGCGGCCTGGGCGCGGGCGTTCAGCTGTCCCAGCGGCGATGCGGGCGCCGGCAAGGCCCCGCTGTGCTCGCCGTTCAGATAGACGTCAAAGGCCGTCGGGTCCGACACGTCCACCGTGGCCGAGACATTGGGCGGCGCGCGCCAGGCCTCGCCCGCCGCCAGCTGACGCGCGAACAGGATGCGGCCGTCGCCCTGACGCACGACCAGGGTCGCGGGCTTCTTGGCCTGAAGGATGACCTGGGAGGTGATGGCCGGGGCGCCGTAGACCGCCCCGCGCGGGTTGAAGGCCGCCTGGACCGGGGGCGACGGGGCCACGACGGCGTTGGGATCGTCCGGGTCGACGCCCGTCAGCTGGGCTTCAAGACCGGGCGTGATGTAGAGGGCCGGGGTGGTCTGATCCGGCGGGGCGGCGCGCGGCGCGCCGAGATACAGGGCCTTATCGACCTCGGCGTCGGCCGCCTTGGCCCAGTCCTTGGGCACGGCGACCAGGTCGGAGGGATGGGGCGGCTCGATGCGGACCACGCGCTGGAAGACGTTCCAGCCGACGACGGCCAGGATCAGCACGCCCAGGGCGGCCAGAACCTTGGGCGAGGTTCGGCGCACCTGTTGCAGGGCGGCGCCGGTGGGGGCCTGAAGCGGCACCGCGGCTTCCGGGAACTCGCGCTTGAAGCGCTCGACGGCGGTCAGCTCGTCCAGACCCAGGGCCCCGGCGTAGGCGCGGACATAGCCCATGGAGAAGATGCGCGACGGCAGGACCGAGAACTCGTTCTGCTCCAGCGCCGTCAGATAGCGCGGATGCACCCGCGTCATGGTCGACAGTTGGGCCATGGAGCGGCCCGAGGCGAGACGGGCCGCGCGCAGGGCCTCGCCCAGCGTCTCGGCGTCCTCGAGGGACGGCGCGTCTTGCCGATCCTGATCCATGCGGGGTTCCGTTGGTGCGGACGCGAACGCGCCCTCCCCCTCGCTTAGACGAGGCCTGTGCTGCGGGCAACGCGGGAAAGCGGCCCCGCTTGGATCAGACGATGACGTTGAGCTTGCGCGCCAGGGACTCGATCTCGCCGCGCACCGATCCGGCCGAGGAGCCGAGCAGGACGTTCATGCCGCGACGGGCGGCGGGCAGGTCCGCCGACAGGATCATGCGCTTGACCGGCCCCACCCCGCCGGCGGGCGCCGAAAGGCGGGTGTAACCCAGGGTGATGAGGGCGAAGGCTTCCAGCGGACGCCCGGCCAGCTCGCCGCAGACCGAGACCGGCGTGGCGCTGTCGGCGCACTTCTGCTGGATTTCGGCCAGGGCGCGCAGGGCCGGGGGCGACAGGGGATCATAGCGGTCCGAGACCAGGGGATTGGTCCGGTCGGCCGCGAACATATACTGCAACAGGTCGTTGGTGCCGATCGAGACGAAGTCGGTCAGCGGCAGCAGGGCGTCCAGGTGCCACAGCAGGCTGGGGCATTCGACCATGGCCCCGACCCGCAGCAGGGACGGCAGGGGCCGCCCGCGACGCCGCGCCCAATCGCATTCGACATCGACCAGTTCGCGCGCGGCGCGGAACTCGTCCACCGTGGCGATCATCGGGAACATGACGCGCAGCTCGCGCCCGGCGGCAGCGGCCAGAAGGGCGCGCACCTGCATCCGCAGCAGGGCCGGTCGGTCGAGGCCCAGACGAATGGCGCGACGGCCCAGGGCCGGGTTCTCTTCGCGCTCATTGTCGAGATAGGGCAGGACCTTGTCGCCGCCGATATCGAGCGTGCGGAAGGTGACGGGCCGGTCGCCCGCCGCGTCCAGCACCAGCTTGTAGAGCGCCGTCTGGGCGTCCAGGCGCGGCAGCTCGTCCGAGACCATGAACTGGAACTCCGTGCGGAACAGGCCGATGCCCTCGGCCCCCGTCGCGTCCAGATTTTCCAGATCGACCGCCAGACCGGCATTGGTCAGGACGGTGATGCGCGTGCCGTCCTTGGTGATGGCGGGGGTGTCGCGCAGCAGGTCGAACTCGGCGCGGCGCTGTGCGCGCACGGCCATGCGGGTCTGGACCGCCGCCAGCATGTCGGGGCGCGGACGCAGGTAGGCCTCGCCCGTCTCGCCGTCGACGATGACCTGATCGCCCTCGGACAGGCGGTCACGCAGGCCTTGCAGACGCCCGACGCAGGGGATTTGCAAGGCGCGGGCGACAATGGCGGCGTGGCTGGCGGCCGAGCCCTCTTCCAGCAAGAGGCCGCGCAGCTTGTGCCGCGGATATTCCAGCAGGTCGGCTGGTCCGAGATTTCTGGCCACCAGAATGGCGTCGTCGGGCAGGTCGCGGTGGCCGGGGTTGTCGCCCGCCAGCACCCGCAGCAGACGGTTGGCCAGGTCCTCGAAGTCGTGCAGGCGTTCGCGAATATAGGGGTCGCGGGCCTTGGCGAAGCGGGCGCGGTGTTCGTTGCGGACGCGGTCGACGGCGGCCTCGGCGGTCAGGCCGGAACGCACGGCCTCTTCCAGCGAGCGGTTCCAGCCCCGGTCGTCGGCGAACATGCGATAGGTTTCCAGCACCTCGAACGAGGTGCCGCCCAGCTTGGTCTGGCCGCCTTCCAGCATGACGTCGATGCCGGCCTTGAGCGCCGACAGGGCCTCGGCCAGCCGTTTTTCCTCGGCGGTCGGGTCGTCGGACAGCAGCTGTTCAGGCGCGAGAGGCGCTTCGTGCTGGACCACGACGCCGTAGGCCAGGCCTTCAGCGAACTTCTGACCCTTCAGCCGTTCGGGGCGATGCGGGGCCACCTCGACGTCGCGCAGTTCGTCCTGGGCCAGCAGTTCGCCCGAGGCGACCGTCTCGGCCAGGACCATGGCGATGGTCTGGATGTCCTCGACCTCTTCCTCGTCATAGCGACGAGCGGCGCGGTTCTGGACGACCAGGACGCCGATGGCCCGACCGCCGCGCAGCAGGGGCGCGCCGAGGAAGGCGTGGAAGGGGTCTTCGCCAGTTTCCGGGCGATAGGAGAAGCTGGGGTGGGACGGGGCGTCCGACAGGCTGATCGGCTGGGCCAGCCGGGCCACCTCGCCGACCAGACCCTCGCCGGGGCGCAGGCGGGTGTTGTGCACGGCCTCAGGGTTCAGGCCTTGCGTGGCGAACAGCTCCAGCTCGCCCGAGGCGCGGCGCAGATAGATGGAGCAGACCTCGGCGACCATGGACTGGGCGATGGTGCGCACCACCATGTCCAGCCGGTCCTGCGCCGGGCCGCCGCCGGCCATGGCTTCGCGGATCTGGCGCAGGAGGTTTCGAGGCCCCCTCGTCGTCAATCCGCCCTTCACCATGTCGCCTCCCGCCTTGCCGTCTATCGATCAGATAGGACGGCCCTCGTGTTCATTCTATAGCGCGTCGAGTCCGTAAGCCGCATGCAGCGCCCGCACGGCCAGTTCGGAATAGGCGTCCTCGATCAGCACGCTGATCTTGATCTCGGAGGTCGAGATGGCCTGGAACTTCACGCCCTTGTCGGCCAGGGCCCGGAACATGGTTTGGGCCACGCCCGCATGGCTGCGCATGCCCACGCCGATGACCGAGATCTTGGCCACGTCAGCGTCGATGCGCAGTTCCTCGAAGCCGAGTTCCGCCTTGGCCGCGGTCATCATCTCGGCGGCGCGCTGGGCGTCGCGGCGGCCCGTGGTGAAGGTCAGGTTCACCGCGCCCTCGGTGCGGGCCTGGCTCTGCACGATCATGTCGACGTTGACGTTGGCCTCGGCCAGACGCGTGAAGACGTCGGCGGGGGCGTCGGTGCGGTCCGCCAGACCCAGCAGCGTGATCCGGGCTTCGTCCCGGCTCATGGTCACGCCGGAAACGATGCGCTTTTCCACGATCTCATCCTCATCACAAATCAGGGTGCCGGCGTTTTCCGGCAGATTTCCATTCTCATCCGGCTCGATGAAGCTGGACAGGACCCGAACCGGGACCTGCTTGGCCATGGCCAGTTCGACCGAGCGGGTCTGCAGCACCTTGGCCCCGAGCGAGGCCATTTCCAGCATCTCCTCGTAGGAGACCTTTTCCAGGCGCCGCGCGCGGCTCTCGATGCGGGGGTCGGTCGTATAGACGCCGTCCACGTCGGTGTAGATGTCGCAAGGGGCGCCGAGCGCCGCCGCCACCGCCACCGCCGAGGTGTCGGAACCGCCGCGACCCAGGGTCGTGATGCGGCCGTCGCGGGTGACGCCCTGGAAGCCGGGGACAATGGCGATCTGGCCGCTGTCGACGGCGGCGCCCAGGACATCGCCAGGCACGTCCTCGATGCGGGCGCGGCCATGGGCGTCGTCGGTGATGATCGGGATCTGCCAGCCCATCCAGCTGCGCGCGTTCAGGCCCATGTTGCGCAGGGTCAGGGCCAGCAGGCCCGACGTCACCTGCTCGCCCGAGGCGACCACCACGTCGTATTCATCGTCCGAAAGAGGCAGCCCTGCCGCCGCCGGTCCGGCGCCGTCAGTCCAGGCCACCAGCTCATTGGTCTTGCCGGCCATGGCGGACACCACCACGGCGATCTGTTTGCCCTTGGCGGCCTCGGCGGCGATAATTCGCGCCGCACGACGAATACGCTCGAGGTCCCCCATGGAGGTCCCGCCGAACTTCATCACCAGTCGTGTCGTTTCGGGCCGCGTCATCGTGGCGTTTCGTCCCCTGCTTGCATGGGCGGCCAAGGCGGTTCATGCCTGCGACCATGTCCGCTTCTAACGACAGCCTTGAGCCGCGCAAACCCCAAAGCGAAGAGGGTTTTTCACCCTTTGCAACCGATCGTGCCGAGGGGCCCAGCATCGATCCTGCCGATGTGGCCCGTTTCTCGGCCCAGGCGGCGGAGTGGTGGGACCCGAAAGGGCCGTTCGCGCCCTTGCACCGCTTCAATCCGGCGCGGCTGAAATTCGTCCGCGACCGCGCCGCCGAACATTTCAGGCGCGACGTGCGGACCCGCGCGCCCTTTGCCGGTCTCAGCCTGATCGACATCGGCTGCGGCGGCGGCCTGATCGCCGAGCCGATGCGGCGCATGGGCTTCGACGTCATGGCCCTAGACGCCTCGTCAGAGAACATCGGCACGGCCCGCGCCCACGCCGAACAGGTCGGCCTCGACATCACCTATCGCGCCGCCACCGTCGAACAGATGGTCGAAGCGGGCGCCGGGCCGTTCGACGTGGTCCTGACCATGGAGGTGATCGAGCACGTGGCCGATCCCGAAGCCTTCGTCCGCGCCTGCTCCAGGCTGATCAAGCCCGGCGGCCTGATGATCGTCGCTACCCTGAACCGCACGCTGAAGGGCCTGCTGCTGGGCAAGGTCGCCGCCGAGTACGTCCTGCGCTGGGTCCCTGCCGGCACCCACGACTGGCGCCAGTTCCTCAAACCCGAGGAACTGCGCGCCATGCTGGACGGCGAGCCCCTGACCGTCACCGGCCCTTACGGGCTGGCCTATGACCCGCTCAACGACCGCTGGAGCGAGGGCGACGACGTGGGCATCAACTACATGATGATGGCGACGCGGGACGCGTGAACGGGTCGCAGCGCATCGTCGTCACCGGCGGGCCCGGTTCGGGCAAGACCAGCCTGATCGAGGCCTTGGCGGCGGCGGGCTATGCGACCTCGCCCGAGGCGGGCCGGGCCATCATCCGCCGCCAGCAAGCCATCGGCGGACAGGCCCTGCCCTGGCGCGACCGCGCCCTGTTCGCGGAGTTGATGCTGGACTGCGAACTTGAGGCCTACGCCCGGTTCGAGGGCGCGGCGGGGCCGGTCTTCTTCGACCGGGGCACACCCGACGTGGTCGGCTACCTGAGCCTGTGCGGCCTGCCGATCTCAGCCCATGTCGAGCGGGCTGCGCGCGAGGTGCGCTATGACCGGAGCGTCTTCATCGCCCCGGTCTGGCCCGAGATATTCGCTCAGGACGCCGAGCGCAGACAGGACCTGGACGAGGCGCAGCGCACTTTTGACGCCATGACCGAAGTCTATCCGCGTTTCGGCTATGAGCTGATCGAGTTGCCGAAGGCGTCCGTCGCCGAGCGTATCGCCTTTATGCTGGAGACGATCAGAGCGTCCTGATCATGTAGCGGGCGTCGGCGCCATAGCTGGCCAGTTTCTCAGCCATGCCCGGCGGGTTCTGGACCACGAAGCCGTTGCGTTCCCAGAAGGCGGTCGCCTCGTTGACGGCGACCAGGGCGATCTCTTTCCATCCCGCCACCTTCGACTGTTCCGCCAGACGCTCGACGATGGGCCGGGTATGGCCGCCGCCGCGCGTGTCGGGGTGGACGGCCAGGTCATGCAGATAGATGACCTCGGCATCAGCCGGGACCGCGCCGATCAGGCTGTCCAGCGGCGGAGCGGCGTTGCGCGTCCACGGATAGGCCATCAGATAGCCCATGACGGTTCCGGCTTCGTCGGACAGGACGAAGCAGCCCTCGGGCGCCAGTTGCTGACGCTCGGCGAAGCACTCGCGCGCCTCGAAATGGTCGGGGAAGGACAGGCGGGCGACGCGGACGACGCCGTCGATATCGTCGGGCGTCATCGGCCGCCAGATTAGCCCACCCTTTTTCAGGTCGGGCAGCGCGCGTTCAGCGGCGCCTTGTTGAATGTCCATTCCGCACTCCGGGTCTCATCGTCATCCGCCCCTTCGATGCGGGCGGCCAGCACATCCCCCGTGCGTTGATAGATGATGCGGTGCGGAAAGTCGTTCGCGGGGTTGGCGAAAACCGCCCGCTGCGGACCGCTTTCGATCAGGCGGAAGGGCACGGCGGGCGCGCCCTCGGGCCGGGCGAAATAGGCCAGACCGCCCTCTGGCCCAGCATCAGGCATGGGGCCGATGTGGGCGGATTCGAAGCCGCTGCGGCCATTTCGCACAGTCACGGCGGAACCGACGACCAGTCCCAGGCGCGGGTCGCTCCAGGTCTCGGAGGCCTCGCGTCCGCCGGAACAGTCCAGCCAGTAGCCGGCCAGCCAGGACAGGTCGGGCGCGGGCGTCGGGGTCGACTGCAACAGGGCGGCGGTCATCAGGGCGGTCAGCAGCGACATCAAGGTCTCCCTCCTCGTTTCGACCAGAAGCCTAGGCCGACCTCAGCCTTGCGGCTTGTAGGATTGCGACGCGAGTTGACGGGCCAGCTCCATCTGCTCGCGCGCCCATTCGGTGGCGGTGCAGCCGAGGAAGCGGCGGAAGTCGCGCGCCATCTGGGGCTGGTCGAAATAGCCCGCCGCCAGACCGGCCTCCAGCCAGGAGGCGGCGTCGGCGTCCTGGCCCAGCGCATGGTCGAAGATGCGGCGGAAACGGAACACCGAGCGCAGGGTGCGCGGGGCCACGCCGACCCGATCGCGGAAGCGGCGTTGCAGGGCGCGGCGGTCGGCGGACGACAAAGACGGCCCCTGCTCCTCGCGTTCGACGGCGGCGACCTCGGCCCGAACGGCGGGGTCGATGCGCCAGTCGGCGGCGCGACGCAGGGCCTCCAGACAGTCGGCCAAGGCCGCCGCCTGCCCCGCCGGGTCGCCGGACGGCGCCGTGAAGCCGCGCAACCGCGCCGTGAGGTCCAGCCGCAGGTCCGTCGCCTCGATCAGGGGTCGTCCGAGAAAGGGCCGCGCCCCGTCCGGCTCGAACTTGGCGGCGACGATCTCCACGGCGCCGACGGGCCGGATCGCCATGGGGCGGGTCAGCTGCCCGGCGAAGATGACGGAAGGCTGGGGCCGGAAGACGCCGTCCTCGCCCTCTTCCTCGTAGGGCGCGGCCAGGTCGATCACCAGTTCGGGGCAGCCGTCGGGGGCGATGCGCTGGACCCCGCCGGTGGGCGCGGGCGCCGCATAGGTCCACAGGAGGCGCACGAATGGGCGCAAAGCCTGGGGCGGCGCGAACTCTTCGTATCTCTCCCCCTCCCCCATGTGGCTTCAGTTGGCCTTCTTCGGATCGGGCGGCAGGCTGGGCAGGGCGGCGCAGGGCACGCCGTCGTCCTTCAGCTTCTTGATGTCGGCAGGGGTGGCCTCGCCGTAGATTTCGCGCTTCTCGGAACGGCCTTCGTGAATGTCGCGGGCCTCGCGGGCGAAGGCGTCGCCGACATAGTCGAAATTCTGCTCGACGTGCTCGCGCACCTCGCGCGCCGCCTGCATCATCATGGCCTGCATCTTCGCCATGTCCGGCGCGGGCGCGGCCTTCTTCGTACCCGCCACGGCCGGAGCCATCACCTGCTTGCGCACCTCGGTCGAGCCGCAGAAGGGGCATTCGACCAGACCGCGCGCGGCCTGATCGTCATAGTCGGAGGAGGAGGCGAACCAGGCCTCGAAACCGTGGTCGTGGTCGCAGGACAGGGCGTAGCGGATCATGACGGCCAGATCATTGCGGCCAGTCGAAATCGCGGTCGTGCAGCAGGGAGGGGACCGCCTGTCGCGCGCGCTGGACGGCGCTCAGGTCGAGGGTCGCAGGCAGCACGCACGGGTCGTCATGGGCGGCCTTGGCGATGATCTCGCCCCAGGGGCCGACAATGGTGGAGCGGCCCCAGGTCTGGCGGCCGTCCTCATGGGCGCCGCCCTGGGCCGGGGCCATGACGAAGGCGCCGGTCTCGATGGCGCGGGCGCGCAGCAGGGTCTCCCAGTGGGCCTCGCCGGTCGGACGGGTGAAGGCGGCGGGGACGGCGATCATCGCCGCGCCGGTCTTGGCCAGGGCGCGGTACAGATGCGGGAAGCGCACGTCGTAGCAGATGCTGAAGCCCAGCCGGCCCCAGGGGGTCTCGGCTACCGTCGCGCCCATGCCGGGCCGGACCGAGGCGCTCTCGCGATAGGTCTCGCCCCCCGGCAGATCGACGTCGAAGACGTGCAGCTTGTCGTAGCGAGCGACCACCGCCCCCGACGGATCGACCAGCAGGGAACGGTTGGCGGCGCGGTCGTCGCCGGGCGCATCCGAGCGCACGAGGACCGAGCCGATCAGCAGCCAGACGCCCAGTTCGCCGGCCAGAGCGCGCAGCCCGAGGACGGCGGCGTCGGCCTCCTCGCTCGACAGGGCCGCGTCACGCAGACCCCGGCGCTGTTCGAGGAAGTTGGTCCCCTCGGGCGTCAGGATCAGCCTGGCCCCGCCCGCCGCCGCTTCGCGGATCAGCGGCTCGACATGGGCCAGCCCTGCGTCCGCCGTCGCCGGCGTCCGCGTCTGAATCAGCGCTATGTCGAGCCGCTGGTCCATCAGGCCGCCAGCAGGGGGTCGAGACCGCCGCGCGCATCCAGGGCGTGGATGTCGTCGGAGCCGCCCACGTGTTTGTCGCCGACAAAGATCTGCGGGAAGGTCGACTTGCCGTTCGCACGGGCGACCATCTCGGCCTTGATCTCGGGATCGCGCGAGGCGACAATTTCAGTGAAGTCGACGCCCTTGCGCTTCAACAGAGCCATGGCGGCGGTGCAATAGGGGCAACCGGGCTTGGTGTAGATGACGACTTCGGCCAACGCAGAGTCTCCTTAACTCAGATCAGCGCCCTACTTAGGCGGTTCGCGCGCGGTTCGCACCCTCGCGATGACAGCCAGGTCCACCGCGCGGGCTCCGGCGGACAAAAGGACGCGGGCGCAGGCCTCGGCGGTGGCCCCCGTGGTCAGGACATCGTCGATCAGAAGGATGCGCCGCCCCTTGATCCGGCGACGCCCGGCCTCGGTGACGGCGAAGGCGGATTTGACGTTCAGGCGCCGCCCGCGCGCCGACTTGCCGCCCTGAGTGTCGGTGGGCGCAGCACGGATCAGGGCGTCGGGCAGGTACTCGAGCCCGGCGGTGCGGGCCAGGGGCCGGGCGATCTCGGCGGCTTGATTAAAACGCCGGGCCAGCAGACGAGAGCGGTGCAAGGGGACGGGAACCACGGCGTCGGCTTCGGCCAGGACGTCGGCGCCGGAACGCGCGATCCAGCGGGCGAACAGGGGAGCGAACTGCTGCTGGTCGCCATGCTTGAACTTGAGGATGAGGCCGCGCGAGGCCTCGTCATAGACGCAGGCCGCGCGGGCGCGGGCGAAGGCGTAGGGCTGGACCTGACAGGCCAGGCAGCGGTCGGAGGCGAAATCGCCGCCGTCATATTCAAAGGCCGCGCCGCAGCCGTCGCAGACGGGCGCCTCCAGAAACACCACCCGGCTCCAGACGTCGGGCGACAGGCCCGCCGAGGCCGTGGCCTCGCGGCTGTCGTGGGCCATGGGCGGCAACAGCAGGTCGAGTAGACCGCGCGCCATCCCGCGCGCGCCCATCGATATATGGGCCGTCGCGTCTTTCAATCCGACCCGCCAGCCCCCATCCTGAACGGACATGAGCGCCCCCTCCTCCGGTCCCCCGATCATCTTCGACGCCGCCCGCCGCGCCGCGCGCCTGAGCCGCGCCGCCCGACGTTTCCCCGACGCCGATTTCCTGCACCTGCGCGCCGCCGAGAATGCGGTGAACAGTCTGGAGGTGATCCTGCGCGAGTTTCACACGCCCGTCGACCTGTCGCCGCACCCCGGCGTCTTCGCGCGCGCGGTGGCCGACAGCGTGGCGAGGGACCGCGTCGGCGAGGTCCGCGCCGTGGGCACGACCTCTGAGCGCGCCGCGCCGGGGGCCGGGCCTCTGGGGCTGGAGGACGGTTCAGCCGACCTGATCGTCAACCTGCTGGGCCTGCACTGGGCCAACGACCTGCCGGGGGCGCTGAGCCAGATCCGGCGTGCGCTGAAGCCGGACGGCCTGTTCGTCGCCAGCCTGTTCGGCGCGGCGACGCTGAAGG
>NZ_JACARP010000300.1:0-415 GCF_013386595.1 Brevundimonas sp. P7753
GCCGACGCCTATTCCACCCTGCTGATCGAACGCCACGCGGACGGCTATGCGGTCGTCACCCTGAACCGGCCCGAGGCGCTGAACGCGCTGAACACCACCCTGACCGGCGAGCTCGGCGACTTCCTGGAGAGCGTGGCCGACGATGACAGCGTGCGCTGCATCGTCCTGACGGGCTCGGTGAAGGCCTTCGCCGCCGGCGCCGACATCAAGGAGATGGCGGACCAGGCCTATGCCGACATGTACCGCGGCAACTTCTTCGCCCGCGCCCATGACCGGGTGGCTGGCTTCCGCAAGCCGATCATCGCGGCGGTGTCGGGCTATGCCCTGGGCGGCGGCTGCGAACTGGCCATGCTGTGCGACTTCATCATCGCCTCGGAGACGGCCAAGTTCGGCCAGCCCGAGATCAACCTGGGCG
>NZ_JACARP010000050.1:0-31950 GCF_013386595.1 Brevundimonas sp. P7753
CCCGAACGGGGAGGGAGAAGTCAGGCCCCGGCCTTGACCCGGCCCCATTGGGCGCCTAGCTGACGGGCTTCTCTGAAAGGCCCCTTACCGTGACCGATCAAACGACCGCCCCCGTTGGCGCCGCCGCCGACCCCGTCCACGCCTTCATCGCCCAGACCGTCGCCGAACATGACGTGGTCCTGTTCATGAAGGGCACGCCGGACGCGCCGCGCTGCGGCTTCTCCTCGCTGGCGGTGCAGATCCTCGACCACGTGGGCGCGGCCTTCGTCGGCGTCGACGTGCTTCAGGACGAGAGCCTTCGCGACGGCATCAAGAGCTTCACCGACTGGCCGACCATCCCCCAGCTCTACGTCAAGGGCGAGTTCGTCGGCGGCTCGGACATCGTGCGCGAGATGTTCCAGGCCGGCGAACTGCAGGCCCTTATGGTCGAGAAGGGCGTGCCCCTCGGCGAGGCCTAAGCTCTATGGCCCGGCCGCAGCTGCAACCGCGTGAAGACCGCGAGGTCTTCGTCGTCCCTCTGGACGTGCGGCCGGAGCACATCGACGAGAACAACCACGTCAACAACGTCGTCTATGTCGGCTGGCTGCAGGACGTCGGCACGGCCCACTGGAACGCGCGCTTCGACGAGGCGACGCGGGCGAAATGGTCCTGGGTCGCCCTGAGGCACGAGATCGACTACCTGCGCGGCATTGCACCCGGCTCAGTCGGCGTCGTCGCCCGCACCTGGGTCGGCGACCCGCAAGGCCCGCGCTTCAATCGCTATGTCCGCATCGAGGACGGCGAAGGCCGCCTGTGCGCGCAAGGCCTGTCGGAATGGTGCCTGGTCGACGCCGAAACCCTGCGCCCCGCCCGCATACCGGCGGAGATGCTGGGGCCGTTTTCGGCTTAGCGACTTGCCCTTTCCTCCCTGTTGCGCAGCAATGGGGAGGGGGACCACGACCCGAAGGGCGGCGCGTAGCAGCCAAGTGGTGGAGGGGGCGACGCCATGGCCGACAGCATAAGTCACGAGCGTGCGCGCACGATGCGACGCGCGTTGACGCCGCCGGAAGCCCAACTGTGGGCGCAGTTGAAAGGGCGCAAGCTCGAAGGACTGACGTTCCGTCGCCAGCACCCTGTCGGTCCCTACATCCTTGATTTCTATTGCGCCGAACTGGCGTTGGCCATCGAAGTCGACGGCCTGATCCACGGCGACGCGGATCAGGTGCGCCACGACGGGCGCCGCACGGCCTGGCTGGCAACCAAGGGCATCTCAGTTCTACGCGTTGCGTCCTGCGACGTGCGAGACGATGTCGAGGGTATTTTGAACGCGATCAGGAACGCAGCGCTCAAACGGCAGGCGTAGCGCCGCCCCCTCCACCGCTACGCGGTCCCCCTCCCCACGAAGTGGGGAGGAAAGACTTGGCTTTTGACTACAAACTGATCGGGTTCAGCACACGAACCGCCGCGCCGGGGGTCAGGCCCAGTTCGGCGTAGGTCCAGCTGACCGTGACGCCTTCGCGGACGATGGCGCGGCACAGGTCGGGGGTGCGGCGGGTCAGGCTGAGTTCGGCGGGGTCGCCGTCCTTGATCTTGACCTCGAAGCTGGAGGCCTCGGTGCAGCCGTTGGAGCCGACCACGACGTTCAGGCGCTGGCCGTCGAAATCCACCTTGCGGACGGCTTCCAAGGTCTCGGTCTCAACGGCGACGCGGTCGGACATGACCGAGACCTTCTCCCCGCCCTCGTTCGAATAGATGACGCAACCGCCCAGCAGCGGCAGCAGGGCGGCGGCGGCGAGCGCGGGGAGAAGACGCATGTCAGTTGGCCTCGGCAGGCGACGAGTGGATGACGCGGGTGGTCGGCTTCTCGCTGGCGATGATGATGCAGCCCGACAGCAGGGGGGCGGCGACGGCGAGAGCGATGATGAGACGGCGCATGGGGGACTTCCTTATTGGCTGGCCGCAAACTGCCAGCGTCACCGTGCGGGATCACGTGAATAATCGGAAAGGGTGGGCTTGAACGAAACCGCCACAGTCATAGCTACTGTGTCGCCCTCCTCCCCCGACCATCGAAAGATCCCTCATGAGCCTGCTGTTCACCCCGCGCGCCGTCGGGCCGCTGACGCTGAAGAACCGCATCGTCGTCGCCCCCATGTGCCAGTACTCGGCCGTGGACGGCGTGCCCCAACCCTGGCACGCCCAGCACATCGGTCGCATGGCCCTGTCAGGCGCCGGCCTGGTGGTGATCGAGGCCACCGGCGTCGAGGCGGCGGGGCGCATCTCCTGGGCCGACACCGGCCTGTGGAACGACGAACAGGAAGCCGCCTTCGCCAAGATCATCCGCGACATCCGCACCTATTCCGACACACCCATCGGCATCCAGCTGGGCCACGCGGGGCGCAAGGCCTCGACCAATCCGCCGTGGATCGACCGGGGCGGCCCCGCCCCCGCCGACAAGGCCTGGGAGACGTTCTCGGCCTCGGCCCAGCCCTTCAAGGCCGACTGGCACACGCCGACGGCCCTGGATCAGGCGGGCATGGACCGGGTGGTGGAAGCCTTTGTCGAGTCCGCCAAACGCGCCGACCGGGCCGGGTTCGATCTGGTCGAGCTGCACGCCGCCCACGGCTATCTGCTGACCCAGTTCCTGTCGCCGCTGTCGAACGAGCGGACGGATGCGTTCGGCGGGTCGCTGGAGAACCGGATGCGTTTCCCGCTGCGGGCAGCCCAGGCCCTGCGCGACGCCTGGCCCCGGACCAAGGCTCTGGGCGTGCGCTTCAACGGTTCGGACTGGACCGAGGGCGGCATCACCCCGGACGAGGCCGCCGTCTTTGGTCAGGCCCTGCACGCCATGGGCTACGACTATCTGCACCTGACCAGCGGCGGCAATGTCGCCACGGCCCGCATCCCCGGCGACCAGCCCAATTATCAAGTCGCCTTCGCCGAGGCGGTCAAGGCGGCGACGCCTGAGGCCAATGTCATGGCGGTGGGCATGATCGTCAGCCCGCAACAGGCCGAGGACCTGCTGACCCAAGGCAAGGCCGACCTGATCGCCGTCGCCCGCGCGGTGCTGGACGATCCCAACTGGGGCCACCACGCCGCCGTCGCCCTGGGCCAGCCGGAAGGCCTGCCGGTCCAGTACGAACGGGCCGGGGCGGCCCACTGGCCCGGCTATGCGACGGCGCGGGCCTTGGCTGACGGGTCCGTCGCGGCCTGACCCTTCAACGGCGTCGCCGCGATCACGGCGGCGCCGTTCGACAAGGCGTCGGCTTCCGGCTGGGGCCGGCCCAGCAGATAGCCCTGGACCTCGTTGCAGCCCTGCGCACGCAGGAAGGCCAGTTGCTCTGCGGTTTCGACGCCCTCGGCCAGGACCGGGATGGCCAGGCTCTCGCCGATGGTCAGGACGGCGCGGATGATGGCCCGCGACTGCGGCCCGGCGCCGTCCAGCTCGGTCATGAAGGAGCGGTCCAGCTTGATCTTGTCAAAGGGGAAGGCCCGCAGGGTCGACAGCGAGGAATAGCCGGTGCCGAAGTCGTCCATGGCGATGGTGACGCCGAGCGCCTTCAGCTGACGCAGGACGTGGGTGGTGCGCTCCATGTCGCTGATCATGGCCGTCTCGGTGATCTCCAGCTCCAGCCGCGAGGGGGCCAGACCCGTCTCCAGCAGGACCTGATGCACCAGACGCGGCAGATCCACATGGCCCAGCTGCACCGGCGACAGGTTGACCGCGATCCGGTGCGGCTCGGCCCAGGCGGCGGCCTGCTTGCAGGCCTGACGCAGCACCCATTCGCCGATCGGCAGGATCAGGCCGGTCTCCTCGGCCACGGGGATGAAGTCCGACGGCGGGATGTTGCGGCCGCTCTCGTCCTTCCAGCGCAGCAGGACCTCGTAGCCGGTGGCCTTGCCGGTCTCGACCGAGGCCTGGACCTGATAGTGCAGCTCGAACTGCTCGTTATCCAGGGCCTCGCGCAGGGCCTGGGTGACGCGGCGCCGCGCGCGCACGGCCTGATCCATATCCGCCTCATAGAAGCAGATATCGACCGTCAGCGACCCCTTGGCCCGGTACATGGCCAGGTCGGCGTTGTTGATCAGGGTCGACAGGTCGTCGGCGTCCTGGGGCCACAGCGAGACGCCGATGCTGGCGCCGCAGGACAGGTCGGCGTGTTCGATGTTGACCGGCTGGATGATGGCCGCGCGCAGGCGCTGGGCCACGGCCAGGGCCTCGGCCTGCGACGCCACCGGCGCCATGGCCACGAACTCGTCGCCGCCTTGCCGGGCGACGAACTCGCCGTCCCTCAGCGCATCGCGCAGTTGGTCCGAGATGCGACACAGCAGCTGGTCGCCGACGGCGTGGCCGTACAGGTCGTTGACCTCCTTGAAGCGGTTCAGGTCCAGGGCGAACAGGGCCAGGGTCTGGCCCGGCCTGATGGTCGCCGTCTGGCGGCTGAGCCGCTCCAGGAAGGAGGCGCGGTTGGGCAGGCCGGTCAGGCTGTCGTTGCGCGCCAGATGGGCGATGCGGCGCTCCTGGGCCTGACGGGCGCGCAGGTCGCGCACGGCGTAGAGCATGACGTGGCCCTCGCTGGCGTGGTCGCGCTTGGCCGACAGTTCGATCGGCAGGACCTCGCCCGAGGCGGTGGACAGCGACGACTGGACCATGTCCCCGTCGACCAGACGCGCGACGTCCTCGGCCCAGCGCGACAGGCTCTGGCCGATCACGGCCTCGCGCTCCAGGCCCACCAGCGTCAGCAGGACGCTGTTCACGCCGACGATGACGCCGTCGCGCTCGACCGCCATGCCGTCCACGCCGCCCTCGATCAGGTGTTGCAGGCGGATTTCAGCCTGGCCGCGCGACTGATGGTCCAGCGCATAGCTGGCGGCGCCGGCGCCCAGGACCAGCAGGCCCACGCCCGCCACGCCGATGGCGAGAATGTTCTTGGCGTCGTCGCCCGTCAGCGCGCCGTCCAGCGGCGCGAACGGCAGGATGGTCATGGCCGACATGGCCGTGAAGTGCAGGACCACGATGCCCAGAACCATAAACAGGACCGCCAGCCAGCGCCC
Organism: Brevundimonas sp. P7753; assembly: GCF_013386595.1. Lineage (NCBI taxonomy): Bacteria > Pseudomonadati > Pseudomonadota > Alphaproteobacteria > Caulobacterales > Caulobacteraceae > Brevundimonas > Brevundimonas sp. P7753. Next base: position 5,032 of record NZ_JACARP010000050.1, read on the forward strand.
CTTGGCCGTCGGCCACAGCTTGTCCGCCTTGAAGGCCAGGGCCCCGAACAGCAGCGAGCCGACTACGGCGACGACCACATAGGGGACTGACCATTGGATCACGGCGTCCACGGCGAAGGCCCCCATGCCGATGAAGTGCATGGCGGCCACGCTCGCGCCGAACGTCAGACCGCCTGCCAGACCTGAGCCCGGAAAACGTTGCGCGACCAGCAGCTGGGCCGCCCCCGAGCCGAGGATGGCGACCAGCAGCGACAGGCCCGTCAGACCCGGCTCATAGGCGATGGCGATCCCCGGCTCATAGGCGATCATGGCGACGAAGTGGGTGCACCAGACCGTGGCGCCGCCCGCCACCGCGCCCAGGAATATCCAGGCGGCGCGCGCGCCGGCCCGCGTGCTGCGGACCCGCTTCAACAGGCTGATGGTGATCCAGCTGCCCAGCACGCAGACAAGCGTGGCCAGGGCGACCAGCGCCAGGTTATGGGCGGTGGCCAAACAATCGACGATACGCATGAAATCCGAACGGAGAACGCGACAGGGGGGATCGGGTGTCTAGCCGCCCAATTCTTAACCCGCCGTCCTCCGTCATGGCTAACGAAGCCTTGCGCCGGATCAGGACGCCTCGTTCGCCTTGGCGTCCGGGCGCATCATATAGGGGTTGTTGACCAAGACCTCGGAACCCGGCTCCAGCCCCAGCTCCTCAAAGGTCCACTGCAACTGCACGCCCTCGGACTTGACGTCCGAACAGCGGTCCTCATCGACGCGGCGCAGGGTGATGACGGCGCTGTCGCGCAGGCGGGTGATGAAGGGTTTGACGTCCGCCTTGCTGGTGCAGCCGTTCGAGCTGACCCAGAAGACCGCGACATCGCGGGTGAAGGCCGCCGCGTGGATCGGCTCCAGCTGGCCGGGCATGCCTGCGGTCGACACCGCGCCGGTCGAAGCGCAAGCCCCCGCCAGGACGGCGACGGCGGCGATGGCGCAAAGGGCGGTGGTTCGTCTCATCTCGGCCTTCCGGGGCGGATCATGGTCCACCCGGTCAGAATGCGCTGCTTCCCTCCCCAAGGGAACAGCGGATGCTGAATAAGAAAGAAGCCCCGGTTCGCACCGGGGCTTCCATCAACTCTATCGTCGAACGCCTGAAATCAGGACGAGTAGTATTCGACGACCAGGTTCGGTTCCATCTTGACCGGGTACGGCACGTCGGACAGTTCCGGCACGCGGACGTAACGGACCGAGAAGCCGCGATCACCCTGTTCCAGGTAATCAGGCACATCGCGTTCCGACGACTGCTGGGCTTCGAGCACCAGAGCCATGTGGCGCGACTTTTCCTTGATCTCGACGACTTGGCCCGGCTTGACGCGGTACGAACCGATGTCGACCTTCTTGCCGTCGACGGTCACGTGGCCGTGGCTGACGAACTGGCGAGCGGCCCAGACGGTCGGGACGAACTTGGCGCGGTAGACGATGGCGTCCAGACGCGATTCCAGCAGGCCGATCAGGTTTTCCGAGGTGTTGCCCTTGCGGCGGCCGGCTTCATCATAAATGGCCGAGAATTGCTTCTCGGTGATGTTGCCGTAGTAGCCCTTGAGCTTCTGCTTGGCCTTCAGTTGCAGGCCGAAGTCCGAGACTTTCGACTTGCGGCGCTGACCGTGCTGGCCGGGGCCGTACGAGCGCTTGTTAACCGGAGACTTGGCGCGGCCCCACAGGTTTTCACCCATGACCCGATCGAGTTTGTACTTGGCGCTATGGCGCTTGGACATAAGTCACTCTTCATGCTGATGCGGCCCGGCCCCTCCCCGATTGGAGCGGCGATCTCAACGGCGGTCCACGCATCGTCCGTAGTCAATCTGCGCCTCGGGCCGGAACCCGATGCGAGAAGAGCGGGCTTATGAAGGCCCGCCCTCCCGGAGTCAACGTCGGGGCTCAGGACTCGGGGGTCCAGACCAGGGTCTCGCCCTGTTTGGTCACGCGGCCCAGGCCCGGCCAGGGGAAGTGGACGGCGTAGATTCGCGTGTTCCGCTCGGCGGCGCCTTGCAGCAAGGCCTTGCGGCTGGCCTGGGCGGTCGGAGCGTCGCCGTCGAAGGCGATGGTCCAGTCGGGCTGCTGCACCGAGATCACCGAGTGGTGCGCTGTGTCGCCGATATAGAGCAGGCTCTGGCCGCCGGAGGTGATCTCATAGGCGGTGTGGCCCGGCGTGTGGCCGTTCACGGCGACGGCCAGGATGTTCGGAAGGACCTGAGCGCCCGGCTGGAAGGTCTGCACCTTGGGCGTAATCCCGGCGACCAGGGCGGCCATGTTCTTGTTCGCCTTCAAGGCCGCCCATTCGGCCGCCGTCATGCGGACGGCGGCGTTGGGGAAGATCAGGGCGCCCGACGCATCCAGCAGCCCGCCGACGTGGTCGCCGTGGCCGTGCGAGATCAGGATGTCGGTGACTTGGGCCGGCTCGACGCCCGCCGCGCGCAGCGAGGCGAGCAACTTGCCCTCCGTGCCCATCTGGCCGCCGGCGCCGGTGTCGAACAGCACGACCCGCTCGCCGTCGCGGACCAGCAGCGGCTGGATGTCGAGGTCGATCTTGTCCGCCGACAGGCCGGCGGCGGTCAGGACGGCGGAAACCTCGGCCTGGGTTCGACCGACGCCCAGGGTCTTGCTGTCGTTCGGAACCGTCAGCCGCCCGTCGCGCAGGGCGTAGGCTTGCAGGGCGCCGATGGTGAAGGGATGCACGTCGGGGCTGGCGGCGACGGTCGTGGCCGCAGCCGAGGCGTCGGCGGCCGGGGTCTTGTCGGCCGGCGGCGAACAGGCCGTCAGAGCGGCCGCGAGGGCGGCCAGGGTGATCAGGGAGGCGGAACGGATCATGGAGGCCCTCAAGCAAAGCGTTGCAGCAGGACTTGAGATGGGACGCCCCGCACCGCCCGCAACCGGCGCCGCCAAAAGAAACGGCCGCCGCCCCGGTCAGGGACGGCGGCCGCAGGATCAGGCCGATAGCCGGGCGTTTCAGCCCTTGGCGGCGGCGAAGAGTTCGTTGACCTTGTTCCAGTTCACGATGGACCAGAAGGCGGCCAGGAACTCGGCGCGGCGGTTCTGGTACTTCAGGTAGTAGGCGTGCTCCCAGACGTCGGCGACGAGCAGGGGCGCGCCCTTCTCCTCGGCGAAGTCCATCAGAGAGTTGTCCTGGTTCGGCGTCGAGATGATCTTCAGCTTGCCGTCTTGCACGATCAGCCATGCCCAGCCCGAACCGAAGCGGCCCAGGCCGGCGGCGTTGAAGGCCTCCTTGAAGGCGTCCATGCCGCCCAGGTCGGCGTCGATGGCGGCCGCCAGCTCAGCCGAGGGTTCGCCGCCCGTGCCGACGGGGGCCAGGCCTTCCCAGAAGAAGGTGTGGTTCCACACGCCGCCGGCGTTGTTGCGGACGGCGACCGGCAGGGTCGACATCTTGGCGAACAGTTCGTCGAACGACTGGCCTTCGACGCCCGCAGCGGCCACGGCCTTGTTCAGATTGTCGACATAGGTCTGATGGTGCTTGTCGTAGTGGAAGCTCATCGTCTCCTTGTCGATGACGGGCTCCAGCGCGTCGTGGGCGTAGGGCAGCGGGGGCAGGACGAAGGCCATGGGAGGTTCCTCTCGGCGGTTTTGATTCTTCTGGCCCCTATCTAGGGCCGCGCGCTGCATACCCAAGCCCCTGCGGCGACGTTTGTTCAGTTTTTCGCGCAACAAGGCCGTTCTGGAACCGGATGGGCGAAACAGTTGTTTCCCAAGGGTCGCTCCGACACCTCCCCCCGTGACCTTCCGAAAGGAGGATCGCCATGCCTGCTCGTTCCCCCCGTCGGTCCGCCCCCCTGACCGACGCCGAAGCCGAGACCCTGAGGCTGCAACTGCTGGAGATCATCCCGCGCCTGCGCCGCCACCAGCTGCTCGACCTGGCCGACACCCTGCACGACGCCGCCCGCGAACGCCGCGGCGCCGAACCGCGCCATTTTGATCTGAGGGTTTGAGGCTACGCTCCAGCCACTAGAGGGTTGAGGGTCGAGAGCGGCTCCGGCGCATGTCCGCTAGGGTGGAAAGCAGACGTTAGTCCAGATACGGTTTGCGCAACCAATCATCTTCAAGAGGCGGCGGAAGTTGTGGTTTCGAAGCTAGGCGAGCGGAAACTGGCGTGGCTAAGCGGCCTCGCGATGGTCTGGGCTATGCTCGTCATCGCCTACGGCTCGTCGGCTCTTCCGTTTCTTACAGATAGCGTGATGATGTTGGCCTTTGCTGCGCTGGCCTTGTCTGTCCTGGTCGTGCTGTTGGTCCGACGGCCGTAGCACCACTAAGGTCCGCAACGGGTCGATTTGCGAACATGACTACCGACCCCAAAGCAGACTCGCGCGCCCAAGAGCCCCCCCGCCGTCATCCCGGCCGTAGCGTAGCGAAGAGCCGGGACCCAGGCGTCTGGACCTGATGCAGGCGAGGTTTGAAATCCACCGCCTGGGTCCCGGGTTCTGCTGCGCAGCCCCGGGATGACGGCGTGGCGTCAGCAGCCCGTGTGGAGGTCCTGCTTCACGGCCAAGAACTTGATGTCCAGCGGCCTGCCCCCTTCCTCCCCATTTCATGGGGAGGTGGCGCGGCGCGAAGCGACGTGACGGAGGGGGCGGAGCCGCCTTGTCCGAGGGATGCTCAGATCGGCAAGCCGCTGCGTCGCCCCCTCCACCGCTGCGCGGTCCCCCTCCCCATGAAATGGGGAGGAAGGAGGAGGGTCAGCTCGCGTGGAGTTCCTGTTTCACCCGCTCGGCCAGGGTCTTGATGTCCAGGGGCTTGGGCAGGAAGGAGACGCCGGTCTCGTCTTGCAACAGGTCCGAGAAGTCGCTCTCGGCATAGCCCGAGATGAACATGACCGGGGCGTCGCCGAGGAAGGGCCGCGCTTTCCGAAGCAGGGACGGACCGTCCAGCCCCGGCATGATGACGTCGGAGATCATCATGTCGATCTGACCGGCCCATTCCTCGGCCAGGATCAGGGCCTCCTCGCCGTCGCAGGCCTCGATCACCTCATAGCCGCGCTGGCGCAGCAGGCGGGCGGCGATGCCGCGCACGGCGGCCTCGTCCTCGACGAACAGGATGCGGCCGGCGCCGGACAGGTCGCGCGGGGCGGCCTTGACCGCCTTCTCGACCACCGGGGCGGCGACCAGTTCCTCGGCCGAGGCGGCGGGCAGGAAGATGCGGAAGGCGGCGCCGGCCCCCTCGATGTTCGAGACGCTGATATGGCCGCCCGCCTGCTGGACGATGCCATAGACGGTGGCCAGGCCCATGCCGGTGCCTTCGTTGACCGCCTTGGTGGTGAAGAAGGGCTCGAAGATCTTGTCCAACAGTTCGGGCGGGACGCCGGGGCCGGTGTCGGACACCTCGATCAGGGCGGTTTCGCCCGAGGCCTCGCGCCAGCCCAGGTCGCGGGCCTGGGCCTCGGTCAGGCGACGGGTCTTGATCGTCACCACCCCCGCGCCCGGCTCGACCACGCCGCGCATGGCGTCGCGGGCGTTGACCGCCAGGTTCATGACGGCGGTTTCCAGCTGGCTCTTGTCGGCCAGGACCAGGGGCATGTCGCGGCCGTAGTCGGTCTCCAGACGGACGTCCTCGCGCAGCAGGCGGCGCAGCAGGACGGCGAACTCGCCGACCAGTTCGCCCAGGTCCAGCCGCTCGCGCCGCACCGTGGACTTGCGCGAGAAGGCCAGCAGCTTCCTCACCAGATCGGCGGCGCGGATGCCGGTCTGGCGGATCTGGTTCAGGCCGTCATAGGAGGGGTCGCCGACCGGATGACGCTCCAGCAGCTCGGACAGCTGCATCTGGATGGCGGTCAGCAGGTTGTTGAAGTCGTGCGCCACGCCGCCGGCCAGCTGGCCCACGGCCTGCATCTTCTGGGCCTGCGACAGCTGCAGCTCCATCGACTTCTGCGACGAGACGTCGAACAGCCAGACGCGGCGCTTGTCGCCCTCCGGCGCGACATAGAGGTGCAGGTGGCGGTCGGGATAGGCGCGGGCCACCAGCTCGATGGGACCCGACGACCCGGCGGCCAGCTTGATCCTGGCCTCGGTCACGCCCGCCAGGTCGAACAGGTGGCCGAAGGCGGCGTCGCCCGAGGCGGCGGGGCCGGTCAGGACGGCCAGCGCCGCGTTGGAATCCTCGGCCTTGCCCGCGAACAGGTCGTCGCCGGCGATGACGGTGGAGCCGAAGGGGGCGCCGGCGGCCATGGCGCGGGCCTCGCCGCTGACCTTGGCGGGGGCGGCGACAGGGGCGGCCTGCGGCACCGGCAGGACGGCGTCGGGCGCGGCGCGGACCAGGAAACGCCCCTGCCCCGCCTGACCGATCAGGACCTCGATCTCACGCGCGCCGATCTGGACGATGGCGCGGCCCTGATGACCTTCGCGGGCCTGGGCGAAGGCCATGTAGAGGGCTTGCGCCGACTTGCCGCGCGGAAGCGCCGTGACGGCGCCGTTCTCCTCGGCCCAGGCGGCGTTGTAGGCCAGGACCTGACCGGACGGCCAGACCAGGGCGGCGGGCTCGGCCATGGCGTCCAGCATCTCGACCGCCGTGTCGCCGTGGGCGCGGCGCACCTCGGCCCGGCCAAAGGCGAACAGCCAGATCAGGGCCGTGCCGCCCGCCGCGACAATCAGGATCAGGCCCGGCGCCGTGAAGGCGTTGGCGCGAAACGCCGGATAGACCATGGCCGCAACCGCCAGGGCGAAGCCCAGGGCCATCACCACCAGCAGGGGATCAAAGGTCGGGCGACGCGTCATTGTCGCTTTCGGCCGGGAAATCGTCATGGCGTCCTGCCCGCGCGAATCAGTGGTGGTCAGCATATCGGAGCTCTGGCCTGCGCCATAACGGGACGCCTCTCCCTCCCCGTTCGGGGAGGGTGGTCGCGCAGCGACCGGGTGGGGAGGGCGCGGCGAAACGGACGCAGCGCTTGATCAGCCATGCCGCCCCCACCCGTCTGACGCTGCGCGTCAGCCACCCTCCCCATGAAGGGGAGGGAGAGGCGCAGCGCTTCGGTCCCGCCCCTCACCGCCGTTTCCGGCCCTGCATGACGAAGCCGATCACCTTGGCCGCCGCCTCGAAATGCTCGCGCGGGATAACCTCGTCGACCTCGACCGTCGCATAGAGGGCGCGGGCCAGGGGCACGTTTTCGACGACAGGGACGCCGTTCTCTTTCGCCATTTCGCGAATGCGGAAGGCCACGGCGTCCACGCCCTTGGCGACGCAGATGGGGGCGGCGTCGCCCTGATCCGGCTCATAGCGCAGGGCCACCGAATAGTGGGTCGGGTTGGTGATGACGACGGTGGCGCTCGGCACGGCCTGCATCATGCGCTGGCGGCTGCGCTGCATGCGGATCTGGCGCAGCTTGCCCTTCACATGGGGGTCGCCTTCGGTCTGCTTGTAGTCTTCCTTGGTCTCTTCCTTGGTCATCCGCATCCGCTTGGCGAAGCGGAACTTCTGCCAGATGAAGTCGGCCCCGGCGGTGAAGGCCAGGAAGATCAGGGCGGAGATCATCAGCGACGCCGCCAGATCGCGGGCGAAAGGCAGGATCATGGCCGGGCTCATGGCGGCCAGGTTCTCCAGCTCGCGCGTGTGCGGCTTCAGCACCCACCAGCAGACGGCGCCGATGGCCACCAGCTTGAGGAAGGTCTTGATGAACTGGACGATGCCGTCCGGGCCGAAGATGCGCTTGAACCCCGACAGGGGGCTGACCGCCGACCACTTGGGCTTGATCTTCTCGGCGGTGAACAGGAAGCCCGACTGGGCCAGGTTGCCCCCCACCCCGCCGACGATGACCGCCAGCATCAGCGCCGCCAGAAACGGCGTTACGGCCCAGACCGCGCGCATCCCGATCTCGACCCCGGCGCCGGCCTGCAAGCCGCCGATCATGGCGTGGGGCTCGGCCAGAAAGGGCAGCATGTCCTCGGCCATCTGGCGCGAGAAATAGCCGCCGCCGATCAGCAGGACCGCCGTCGCCCCCGCCAGGGACATGGCCGCCGCCACGTCCGGCGACTTGGCGACATCACCCTTCTTTCGGGCCTCCTCAAGCTTTCGCGGGGTGGCCTCTTCGGTTTTCGACTCGGGATCGGAACCTTCAGCCAAGGCTCCCTCCCGTGAACACCCGCGCCAGGGCGCGATAGCGGTCGATGAAGATGGTCCCCATCACGCCGAGGCTCAGCGCGAAGATCGAAAGGCCCAGCAGGACGCTGAGCGGGGCGGCGGCGAAATAGACCTGAAAGGCCGGCATGACCCGGGCGATCAGGCCCGACGCCAGGTTGAAGATCAGGGCGAAGACCAGGACCGGCGCCGACAGCTGGACCCCCAGCATGAAGCTCTGGCCCACCGTCTTGACCGCCATGGCGGCGAAGTCGGCCGTGATCATCGGCTTGGCCGGGGAGATGGCCTCATAGGAGCCCAGGATGCCGGCGATGAAGAGGTGGTGGGTGTTGGTGGCGAAGATCAGCGTCACCCCCAGCAGCATCAGAAAGGCCGACAGGGTCGAACCGGGCGAGGCCTGAAGCGGGTTGGCCGTCTGGGCGAAGCCGAGGGTCGTCTGCTGCGAAATGATCTCGCCCGCCGTGACCAGGGCCGTCATGAAGCTGCGCAGGATCATGCCGATGGCCAGACCCGTCGCCACCTCGCGGATGATCCAGCCGACCATGCCGCCAAGGGTCGGCGGCAGGGCCGGCAGGGTCCCGGCCACCAGGGGCCACATCACCAGCGACAGCAGCAGGGCCAGCGACAGACGCACGCGCGGCGGCACATAGCTCTCGCCGATACCCGGAATGGTCATCAGGATGGCGCCGACCCGCGCGAAGATCAGCCCGCCGGCCCAGATCTGTTCGGCGGTGGCGTAGGACTCCACGCGACCTACATCCCGGCGATGCGGGCGGCGATCTCGCGCATGAAGCCGCCCAGCAGCGCCCCCATCAGCGGCAGGAACAGCAGCAGAGAGACGAAGATGGCGATGATCTTGGGCGCATAGATCAGGGTCTGCTCCTGAATCTGCGTCAGGGCCTGAAACAGACCGATGACCACGCCGACCACCAGGCCGACGACAAGCACGGGGGCGCACAGCTGGATCGTCAGCCAGATGGCGTCACGGCCAACATCCAGAACTTCCGCGCCGTTCATCACCACTCCCGGGAACTCGGCAGAAAATGCCGACAGGATGGTTAACAGCCCGTTTAGGAAACCCAATCTGTCCGCTCAAGCGTACAGTCCATTTTCGGGCGACGGCCATCTGACGGCTGGATTGATCACCGCGCCCGGCTATATGGACACGCTATGACTGACCACGCGCACAAACCCACCGTCTCGCAGGCCGAAGCCGAAGCCGCCGTTCGCACCCTGATTCAGTGGGCGGGCGACAATCCCGACCGCGAAGGTCTGGTCGAAACGCCCAAGCGGGTGGCCAAGTCCTATCGCGAGCTGTTCCAGGGCTATGAGGTCGAGCCGCGCGAGTATCTGGAAAAGACCTTCCAGGAGGTCGGCGGCTATGACGAACTGGTGGTGCTCAAGAACATCCGCTTCGTCAGCTTCTGCGAACACCACATGCTGCCGGTCGTCGGCGTGGCCCACGTCGGCTACCTGCCCACGGATCGCGTTGTCGGCATCTCCAAGCTGGCCCGCGTGGTGCGCGGCTTTGCGCGCCGTCTGCAGATCCAGGAAAAGATGACCTCGGACATCGCCCACGCCATCCAGGACGTGCTGCGCCCGCTGGGCGTCGGCGTGGTCATTGAGGCCGAGCACAGCTGCATGACCATGCGCGGCGTCGACGTCCCCGGCGCCAGCCTGTCCACCAGTTGCCTGCTGGGCTCCGTCCGCGAAGACCCCCGCACACGGGAAGAGTTCCTGCGGCTGGTGCGGGGCTGAACCGCCCCTAGGTCGCGGGCGGCGGAATGACGCTTCCCGCGACAGGGGGCTGACCGGCCTCCAGACCGTCGAGGTAGGCGAGCTGGCGCTTGGCGTGGTCGTCTTCCGGGTCAAGCTCCAGCGCTTCGTCATAGGCCGCGCGGGCGTCCTTGAGGCGGCCCTGCTCGATCAGACTGAACCCGCGCCCGCGATGCAGCGGCCCGGCGTTCATCAGGATGCGCAGTGAATCCGAAGCCAGGGCCTGATCCAGAACCGCCAGGGCCTCGTCATGACGCCCGCCCGATTGAAGCGCGGACGCCTTTTCCTTCAGCAGCATCCAGTCGTCGTCCTGCAAGGCCAGACCGCGGTCGAGAACCTTGACGGCCTCGTCGAAACGCCGACGTTCCACCGCTTCGCTGCCCAGGATTAGGGCGATGAGGGGATAGACGTTCGGCTGGCGGCGCACCGTCACCGCAGAAAGGCCCTCGCCCCCGGCCATCGACTGGATGACGGTCGCCAGCACCATGGTCTCGCCGAGATCGTCGGAGCGCAATATCCACTCGCCCTTGCCGCGCTGTTCCATCTGGAGATATGCCGCAGGCGCGCCGTCGAGCGCGCGCCGAAGTTCGGGAAGATGTCGGTCCAGACCGGCGAAGCCGCGTGCCTGAACATCGCGCATGGCCCGCTCAAGCAGTTGCAGGTCGCGTCGCTCCTGGCGCGACAACTCTCCGTCCACGACGTTGACGCTTACCCTGGGCGTCGAGGCCTCGTTCGCCGCCTGAGTTGCGATCGCCTGGCGCGCCATAGCGGTCGCCGTCGGCGCAGCCAGCGCCATCAGGATCGAGGCCGCCGCCAAAGCCGCCCGCCTCATCGTCACGCTTTTCATGTCCGCCCCGCGCTCTCCGACGACCACTTCGCCGAAATCACGCCGTTATACTAACCTGGGGCAGCAAGGCTTGAGAAGGGCAGCCGGTTCGCAACGGCCCCCTTCTTGCGAGTCTCGCCCCGAAGGAGGCCTCATCATGGGCTGGAGCGTGTTTTCGTCTCATAACGAGCCGCCGCCGATCATGCGCGGGGGGTGGCTGGACGCGCTGCGGTTCATCGTGGCGTCGCTGATCATCCTGCATCATTTCCAGGCCTCGGCGCCCATTCCTCTGGCCGAGGGCGTGCATCCGGTGTTCGAGCGGGGCGGCTTCCTGCTGACCAACTTCTTCCTGATAGACAGCGGCTATGTGCTGATGCGGGTCTATGGCGCCTCGGTCGCAGGCGGCCGGATGTCGAAGACCGACTTCTTCCTGAAGCGGTCGCTGCGGGTGTTTCCGGCCCATCTGATCATGCTGGGCCTGCTGGTGGCCATGGTGTTGCTGGGCACGGCCATCGGCCTGCCGCCGACCCACCCCGAATGGTTCGCCTGGGATCAATTGCCGGCGCAGGCGGCCCTGGTGCAGTCGTTCGGCGTCTATGGCGGTCTGGGCTGGAACGCGCCCAGCTGGTCGATCTCGGCCCTGCTGGGCTGCTACCTGGCCTTTCCCTGGGTGCTGCGCGGGCTGACGCGGGTCGGGCCGTGGCTGGCGCTGGGGCTGGTGGTGGTCGGCTATCTGGCGGCCAATGAGCTGTGCTGGGCCATCCTCAACTATCCCGTCTATCAGATGCCGCTGAACCTCGGCATCTGGCGCGCCCTGCCCCTGTTCATCCTGGGCATGGGACTGGCTTGGTTCGCGCAAGGGATCTGGATCGAGCCGCGCGCCGCCGGCTGGGCCCTGCTGCTGGCCTCCGTCGGTCTGGCGATGGTGCAGTATTTCGACAAGCACGCCCTGATTTCGCTGACCCTGATCTCGATCATCATCCTGGCCGCGGGCGCCGTCCCGGTCACGAAGCCGTCCAAGCTGGTCGAACAGGCGGCGGTCGTCTCCTTCGCCATGTTCATCTCCAACGAAGTGGTCCGTATCGGCTGGTTCGGTCTGGCCGAGGCGACGGCGAACAAGCTGGGTCTGGCCGAGGCCTGGCGCTGGGTCCTGTGGGTCATGGGCGTGGGCGCCGCCTTCGTCTTCGCCTTCCTGTTCCACTACGGCGTCGACAATCCGATCCAGAAGCGCATCCGCGCCTGGCTGAAGAAGCGGGGACACGCCCGCGCCGAGATCAAGGAGCCGGTGGTCTCGCTGGAGGGGTAGACGCCCTTCTTCATGCCGTCACCCCGGACGACCCGCAGGGGAGATCCGGGGCCCAGACGGCTCGACACACTCGGCAAGCCATCATGCACGATCAACCGTCTGGGTCCCGGGTTCCGCTACGCGGCCCCGGGATGACGGTGCGGATGTATCTCACCCCGACGAACCCACCAGATGCAGGATGTTGCCGTCCGGGTCCTTGACCCAGGCCAGTCGCATCGAACCGCAGACATGGATGTCGCCCTGACGGCCCATGTCGTCATAGTGCTCAAAAGCGACGCCCTTGGCCTTCAGCCCGGCGACGATGTTGTCCAGCTCGACCCCGACGTCCCAGCTGACGGCGTTGGCCTGATTGGTCCCGGCGAAGTCGGACTGGTAGACCGTCAGCCAGGTGTTTCCGGTGCGATAGCCCAGCATCCCCTCGTTCGAGGTGTCGGCCAGGTTCAGCCCCAAGACGTCGGAATAGAAGGTCTTGGCGCGATCCAGATCCTTCACCGCGACGATGGCTGACGAATTCTTGTCCTTGAGCATGATGTCTCTCCCTGATGCGAAGAGAAGCGTTGACGGCGGCGGTTCGATCCCGCCGACATTACCGCCGTTTCATTTGACACCCCGTCGCGGCGCCCCTTTCTGGCGAGCTTGGCTTTGAGGGGAACCGTCATGCGTCGGTGGGCTTTGGCGATCAGTCTGGGACTGGGTCTTGGTTTGGGCTTCATGGGCGCCGGCGCCCTGGCGCAGACCTCGCCGATTCAGCTGGAAGACGGCGACGTCGCCCGCTTCTGGACCGCCTATGACGCCGTGCGGGCGGCGGACACGCCCGAGGCGCAGAAGGCGGCGTTCCAGCGCCTCTATATCGACCAGGGCACGCCGGGGCTGGCGGCCTTCATGGAGGCCAAGGGCTATACGGCGGACACCTATCTGAACGCGATCCGCGCCTATCCGGCCTACTGGGACAGCGTGCGTCCGCGCACGGCGCTGGCGACCGGCGCCCTGACGCGGCTGGAAGGCCATCTGGAGCGGTTCAAGAGCCTCTATCCCGAGCTGCGCCCCGCCGGCATCTATTTCGAGGTCGGCGCCCTGCGCTCGGCCGGGACCACCCAGGGCGACAAGGTTCTGCTGGGCGTCGAGATGGCCACCGGCGACGCCAGCGTCGACATTTCCGAAATGCCGCCGGGCCTGCAACGCTTCTTCGGCTCCTATTTCGCCAGCAAGCCTCTCGACAATCTGGACCTGCTGGCCGTGCACGAGGTGGTTCACACCCAGCAGATCGGCGAGCGCAGCAGCCTCTTGTCCCAGGCCGTCTATGAGGGCGTGGCCGATTTCGTCGCCGAACAGGTGACGGGGCGAATGCCGGATCTGGCCTATGTCGCCTACGGTCCGGCCAACGATGCCGCCATCAAGGCCGCCTTCCGTCGTGACATGGCGGGCGAGGACTTCAGCGGCTGGCTCTACAACAACACCGACAACGCCTTCGGGGTGCGCGACCTGGGCTACTACGTCGGCTACGCCGTCACGCGCGGCTATTATGACCGCGCCCCGGACAAGGCGGCGGCGCTCAAGACCATGATCGAGCTGGACTATTCCGACCCGGCGGCGGTTCAGGCCTTTGTGGACGCGTCGGGCTATCTGGCGGACTAGGCGGGCGGCGGTCAATCGCTGCGGCGTCGCGCAGGTTCCTCTCTCCCGCTGTCACCCCGGACGACCCGCAGGGGCGATCCGGGGCCCAGACGTTTCAGCGAGAACGGCCGAGAACCACAGATGCACAACCGCCTGGGTCCCGGGTTCCGCTACGCGGCCCCGGGATGACGGCAAGAGGAGCCGTCAGATCGGCATCCGCATGATTTCCTGATAGGCCGAGATGACCTGATCGCGGACGGCCATGACGGTTTCCAGCGAGGCCTCGGCGGACGAGACGGCGGTGACGACGTCGATCAGGCTGCCCTGGCCCTGAACCATCTGGGCCATCTGGGTTTCGGCGCCACGGGTCTGCTGCGTCGTCTGGGTCATGACGTTTTGCAACAGTTCGGAGAAGCCCGGCCCCTGCGCCGCCGAAGCGGCGCTGGGCGGGGTCGCGGTCGGCATGGCGCCGCCCTGTACGGCTGCATAGGCCTTGGCCGCCATCATGGGATTCATGACCTAGGCCCTCTTATTTCTTGATGATGTCGAGGGTGCGGGACTCCATGTTCCGCGCCGTCTCGATGACGTTCAGGTTGGCCTCGTAGGCGCGCTGCGCCTCGCGCATGTCCATGGCCTCGATCAGGGTGTCGACGTTGGGCCGCTGGACATAGCCTTCCGCGTTCGCCGCCGGGTGCGAGGGGTCGTATTCGACGCGGAAGGGGCTCTGGTCCGGGCGGACCTCGGCCAGGACCACGCCGGTGGCGCCGTTGACGTTGCGGGCCTGGAAGATCGGCGTCTGGCGGCGATAGGGCTCGCCCCCCGCGACATTGGCCGTCGACTGGGCGTTGGCGATGTTCTCGGCGATGACGCGCATCCGCGACTGCTGCGCCTTCAGGGCGCTGGCGGCGACGCCCATGGCGTTGTTGCGCGGCGTGACGTTGACGGGATCAGGCATGGCTTACGTCTCCTGCCTCAGGCGCCGGGCTTGCGGGCGGCCATGCGGATCATCTGCATGGACTTCTGGTAGAAGCCGATGGCGGCGTCATAGGCCATGCGGCTCTCGGCCATTTTCAGCATCTGCTCCTCGACCACGACCGAGTTGCCGTCGAGCGTGGTCTCGGAGTCGGGCGCATTGAGCGAATCGAAGCGCGCGGCCTGCCCCGGCGGGGTGATGTGGCGGGCGTTGGTGGCGACCATCTTCAGACCGCCGCCGGTGCGCATGGCCTCGGCGAAGTCGGTCGGCGCCTTCAGGTCGCGCGCCATGAAGCCGGGGGTGTCGGAGTTGGCCACGTTCTGGGCGATCACGCGCTGACGATCATCGAGCCATCCGAGACGGCCCTTGATCTGGTTCAGCAGCGGAATGTCGGTGACGGACACGCGGGTCCCCTCGGACGGTTGATCGGCAGAATTTGCCGCCTGCATGGTTAATATTCCGTGTTCCTAAACGCGGCGTTAACCACGAGCGACGAAACGTGCGGGCGAAGCGGCGCGCTCCTAGGCGCTGCATTCCCGCGCCTTGGGGGCCTCGAACCGCATGAATTTCCTCGACCTGTTCCGGGCGGTGTTCGGCCTGGCGATCACCCTGGGCCTGATCGGCCTGGCCGCCTGGGCCGCGCGCCGCTATGCGCCGCAGGTGCTGGCCAAGTTCCAGGCCGAGCGCGGCGCCCGGCGGTTGCAGGTGATCGAGACCCTGGTGCTGGACCCGGCGAGGCGCCTGGTCCTGGTGCGGGTCGACGCCGAGGAGCGGCTGATCCTGCTGGGCGAAGGCCGCGAGCTGATCGAGCCGCGCGGCCCTGTGATCGAATCGGGAGACGCGAAATGAGCCGCTTCAGCCTTTCCTCCCTGTTCGCATCGCGAATGGGGAGGTGGCGCGGGCGCGCAGCGTCCGTGACGGAGGGGGCGACGCCGCCCTGCCCGCCTTCGCGCTCAAACAGCCGCCGTCGCGCCGCCCCCTCCACCGCTTCGCGGTCCCCCTCCCCACGACGTGGGGAGGAAAGCCAGGCGATCTTCGCCCTGCCCAGCCGCGCCGAGTTGAAGCGCGCCGCGCTGTTGTCGCTAATCACCACCGCGCTTTGCCTGGTCTGGCCTCTGGGCGCCCTGGCGCAAGAGGCGGCCCAGGCCGCGGCCAGCGGATCGGCCATCAATATCGACTTAGGGACCGGCGCGGGCCTGACCCAGCGGGTGGTGCAGCTGGTCGGGCTGATGACTGTGCTGTCGCTGGCGCCCTCCATCGTCATCATGACCACCAGTTTCGTGCGGATCATCGTGGTGCTGTCCCTGCTGCGGACCGCGCTCGGCATGCAGCAGTCGCCGCCCAACGCGGTGCTGGTGTCGCTGGCCCTGTTCCTGAGCGCCATCGTCATGGCTCCGACCTGGCAGGACGCCTATGATTCGGGCATCCGCCCGCTGATGGATCAGCAGATGGAGCTGCCTCAGGCCTTCGATGCGGCGTCCGAACCCGTGAAGACCTTCATGCTGGCCCAAGTGGATCGCGGCGACCTGGCCCTGTTCACCCGACTGTCGAAAATCACCCCCCCGACCGACGTTCAGGAACTGCCCCTGCGGGTGGTCACGCCGGCCTTCATGATCAGCGAGTTGAAGAAGGCCTTCACCATCGGATTTCTTCTTTTCGTTCCGTTCCTTGTGATCGATCTGGTGGTCGCCAGCGTGCTGATGTCCATGGGTATGATGATGCTGCCGCCGGTGGTCATTTCCCTGCCGTTCAAGCTGATCTTCTTCGTGCTGGTGGACGGCTGGCGACTGGTCGCCGGGAGCCTGGTCGAGAGCTTCCAGAGAGGCGTCGGCGGGGGATAAGTCCCCGGCCTCAGGGGCTTTGAGCGTGATGCGGGCTTGCCAAGACTACACAAACGCGTGTTGATCCTCCGGTCTTCGTCCGGGAATCGGACGACCACCACTGGGAAAACCCTCATGACCACTCAAGCCGAACTGATCGCCGCCGTCGCCAAAGACGCTGGTGTCTCGCAGGCCGACGCCACCCGCGTCCTCGACGCGATCGTCAAGAACATCCACAAGAGCCTGGTTTCGGGTTCGGACGTCCGCATCTCGAACCTGGGCGTGTTCGACACCGCCGAGCGCGCCGAGCGTGAAGGCCGCAACCCGGCGACGGGCGCGACCATCAAGATCGCTGCTTCGAAGGCTGTGCGCTTCCGCGTGTCCAAGCCCCTGAAGGACGCCGTCAACGGCTAAGCCTTTCCGGCTTGCCCTTCCTCCTCGCGGGGGAAGGGCATCGGCCCCTCTCCCTGTGGGAGAGGGCTTGAGCCTCCAGGAGCGAAGCGATTGGTCCAGGCGACCCGGAGGGCGGCGCGTAGCAGCCAAAGGGTAAGGGTTCCCGGGTGATGTCGGCGCAAGCCGCCGCTCGGTGCTTCTTTCGGAAACCCTAGCCCCTCACCCTTTCGTTTTGCGGATCGCCTCCGGCTCTCCGAAGCTCAAGCCCTCTCCCGCCGGGAGAGGGTTTTTCAATTAGGCGCCCGTTTTCTGTCCGCCTGTCTTTTCACGGAACTCCGCCTTGGTGGCCGCGATCCAGCCGGCGTAGGTGTCGGCCCCGGCGCTGAGGGCGGCGAAGTCCTGAGGGCGGCCCGAGCCGTCGGCCCCGTCCAGCCCCGCCAGGGCGATGCGGATGGCCCCCGGCGAGCGGGCCTTGTCGGCGAAACCGGCATAGTTGCGCGACAGACGATTCAGCCCGCCCGCGTCGCGCGCCAGCGAATAGCCGACCCCGGCGCGGATCAGCCGGTTCTCCTCGTCCGCCGTCAGCGGAATGACCGCGTCCTTGTAGCGATCGCCCAGACGCTGTTCGTAAAGGGCGGCGGCCGCCCCCCATTGCTGCTGCTTCCAGAAGATCTCGGCGCGCACGTCGCGACCGGCGGGCGACGCGTCCTTGCCCAGGACCTCGAGCGCATGGTCGTAACGGCCCAGCTCCATCAGGGCGCGGGCCTCCAGCGCCCGGCGCTCGATGTTCATGGCGGTGGGCAGAAGCGTGGTGCGCGACGACCAGAGGGCTTGCAGCGCCTCTTCCGGCTGGCGGTTCATCAGATAGACCATGGCCAGATTGGTCGAGACCTGGGCCTTGGCCACGCCGTCGAGGCGGTTGTCGGCCTGATATTTCAGCAGTTCCGCCGCCTGATCCAGCAGGTCCACGTCGATCAGGCGCCGGGCCAGGCGCCGCACCATCTCGTCGCCGTCGGCGCCGACCGGGGTCAGTTCGCGGAAGTCGAAGAACAGGGCCAGGGCCTGAACCGGCTGCAAGCCGTCGGCGGCGCCGTCGAGGAAGAGGGCGCGGAAGGCGTTGTCCAGATCGGCCTGCAGCTTGTCGCCGCCGGGCAGGACCACGATCTTGCGGCCCGCCGCCTTCAGCGTGGTCAGGGCCTCGCGATAGCGGCCTTGCGACAGATAGAGCTCGCCCAGGCTGCGGATCACGGCCAGTTCGGTGCCGTCGCCGCGCCAGCGCCACTTGAGGGCTTCGAGCTGGGCCGCCGCCGCGTCGGGCTTCATCGTCCCCTTGGCCATCTCCAGACGGATCACGCCGAGGCGGGCGGGGGTGGAAATCCCGTCCAGCGGGGCGCGGGCCACGGCCTTGTAGAGGGCCAGGGCCTGGGCCGGTTTCTGTTCCAGCTCGAACAGCCGGGCCTGGACCAGGCGGGCGGTCAGCTGGTCCGCCGCCGAGACGCCCGGCTGGCTGAAGACATAGGCCAGCAGCTCGCGCGCGGCGTCCAGATCACCGGTCTCGACGGCGGCCAGGGCGTGGGCCGTGCCGAAGCGGGCGCGCCATTCGGGGGTGAAGTTGTCGACCACGCCGGACCCGGCGGCGAAGGCCTGACGCGCCGTGGTCCAGTCGCTACGCTGGGCGGCGATATAGCCCTGCCAGACGCGGGTCGAGGGATCGCCCGCCAGGGCCCCGGCGGAGAAGTCGGCCTCGGCCTCGGCGTAGCGACCGATGGCGGCGCGGGCGGCGCCGCGCAGGCCGCGCACCTCGGCCACGCCCTGCATGGCCGGGGTCTGCTTGACCAGGGCGTTGAGCACGCCGATGGCCTCATAGCCCAGGCCCTGCCCCACCAGGAAGCGGGCGTAGGCCATGCGGGCCTCGATGGGGGCGCGCGGGTCATCGGCGGCGCGACCGCTTTCCAGCTCGGCGGCGGTCTGGAGGATGCGTTGGCGCGCGCTGAAGCTGTCGCCGCCCAGATCGGCCCAGTCGGCGATGATCAGGGCCGGGCGGACGGCGGCGCGCGGGGCGTGGACCTCCTGCGCGGCGGCTTCCAGCCCCACGGTCGGCGGGGACAGGCGCAGGCCCTTGGGCCGCGACAGGGTGACGATGTCGCCCTCGGCCTTGACCGTCAGGTCATCGGTCGGGGTCTCGACCGCCAGGCCGTGGGCGGTGGGCAGCAGGGTCAGATCGACGGTGCGGCGGCCCCGCGCCATGCCCTTGCCGGGCGCCAGGGCGGTGACGGCGGCGAAACGGTCGCCGACCATGGGATCGGTCAGCCAGACCGTCTTGGTGGCCCCGGCCATGCGCGCGGTCAGTGCGGTCTGGACGCTGTCGTCACGGCCGATGTCCACGCCGCTGACGGTCGGCGCGGTTCCGCCCAGGGTGACGATCCACGACGCCCCGTCGGCGCGGGCGGACACCGTCTGGCCCTCGCCGGCCGGAATGCGGATGGCGGTGAAGTCGGGCCCGGCGGCCCAGCGCGCCTTGGCCGCGTCGCCGGCCTTGGCGGCGGCGGGCATGTTCATGCGGGCGGCGGCGTCGAACACCACCCAGACCGCGTCGCCGCGGCGGAAGACGGCGGCCCCCACGGGCGCGGCCCAGGCGAAGGTCAGGCGGGTCGTCGCGTCCTTGACCTCGGCGGCGACGGGCACGGCCCCGCCGGCGGGTACGACCGAGGGCCTGGCGCCCTCCGGCACGGCGCCGGGGGCATAGAGGTTGAGCCAGACCGCGCCGTCGGCGGCGCCGGACCGGACCCCCGCCCCCTCGGCCAGGGTCAGGACCAGTTCGGTCGCGCCCTGCACCGAACGGGTCTCGACCTTCTCGACCCCCTTGGGCGGATCGACCTTGAGGCGACTGACGTCCGGGGCGGCGGTCGTGCCGATGCGGATGATGACGGCGCGGCCGTCCTGGCGCACCCGCGCCCGCGAGCCCACGGCCCCGGCGAATTCGATCTTGGTGAAGCCGGTGTTGGCGCCGACGCGGATCTCGACCGGGCCGCTGCTGGCGGCGGCGCCCTCGGCGTGCGGGGCCAGGGGCGCGAACACGACGACGCCCGCCGCGGCGGCGGCCACGGTCGATTTCAGAACGCGCTTGCTGACGCTGGCCCCGGACATACGCGCGCACCCTCGCGCGAAAGG
Source organism: Brevundimonas sp. P7753 (assembly GCF_013386595.1). Classification (NCBI taxonomy): domain Bacteria; kingdom Pseudomonadati; phylum Pseudomonadota; class Alphaproteobacteria; order Caulobacterales; family Caulobacteraceae; genus Brevundimonas; species Brevundimonas sp. P7753. The sequence goes on from NZ_JACARP010000050.1 coordinate 25,026, forward strand.
GCTTTCATCGCGGTTAACGCCGGTTAAAGAGCCGCCGCCATCATCGTCAGCGCCTGACGCAGGCAGGCCAGGCGGCACGGCCCGCGACCGATGTCGCCGAAGCGACGCAGGACGTGGACGGTTTCGCCCCCGCGACGGGCCAGGGCGAAGTGGACCCGACCCTCTTCCTCGCCCGCTCCCGCCGCTCCCGCAAAGCCGGTGATCGCCACGGCCAGTCCCGCCTCGGACCGCGTGATCGCCCCCTCGGCCATGGCCCGCGCCACCGCCTCGGACACCGCGCCTTCCGTGGCGATCAGATCAGCGGGCACGCCCAGAAGATCGGATTTGGCCGCATCCGTATAGACGACGAAGCCGCGCTCGAAGACATGGGAACAGCCCTCGACGTCGGTCAGCACCGAGGCCAGCAGACCGCCCGTGCAGCTTTCCGCCGTCGCCAGGGCGACCCTGTGATCGCAGGCGGCCTTCAGCACGCCCTCGACCAGGACTTCGACATCGCAAGGCAGGCTGTCGCTGAGGGTTTCCGTCATCCGCAGACCAACGGACGCCCCCTCGCCGCGTTCCGAACAATAGCCCTCGCCGCGCAGGTAGGACAAAACACCTGCTTGCGGCGCGCGCGCGAAAGGGCGACAGCAAGGGTATCGACGTCATGTCACGCCGTTTTTCAGGTGCTCCTTCGTGTCAGACCCCGCCTATCCGCCCATCAGCCCGCTGAAGACCGGCATCCGCTGCCGCTGCCCGCGCTGCGGCGTCGGCCCCCTGTTCCAGGGCTATTTGACCATCCGCAAGGAGTGCTCGAACTGCGGTCTGGACTACGGCTTCGCCGACCCGGCGGACGGCCCGGCCTTCTTCGTCATGTCGGCGGTGGGCATCGTCGGCATGATCGGCTTCATGATCTTCGAGTTCAACGTCCACCCGCCGATCTGGGTGCATTTCGTCGTAACCCTGCCGATCCTGGCGCTGATGTGCCTGGGCGTGCTGCGGCCCTTCAAGGGCTGGCTGGTGTCGGAGCAGTTCTTCCACAAGGCCGCCCCGCCCGAGTTCGAAAGCGTCGGCAAGCACGGCGAGGGCTATGGCTGGCGCGGCCAGGCCGAACGCGCCGCCAAGGACGAGGCGCGCGAGAAGGGCTAGTCGCGATCCTTCTCTTTCCTCCCCATTTCATGGGGAGGTGGCGCGGAGCCGTAGGCGACGTGACGGAGGGGGCGTCTCGACGCTAGACCTCTGCGCCGCCCCCTCCACCACTGCGTGGTCCCCCTCCCCATGGAATGGGGAGGAAAACACTTTCCCCTAGCGCACCACCCGCAGCGTCACGCCCAGCGTGCGCGGGGCGCCGAGGAAGGCGCCGAGGGTGCCGGACTGGAAGGGGGCGCCGAAGGCGACCTGGCGGTAGTCCTGATCGAACAGGTTGCGGCCCCACAGCTCGACGCTCCAGGCCTCGTCTTTGGCCAAAGCCACACGGCCGTCCACCAGCCAGAAGCCGGGCTGGCTCTTGGCCGGGTCGAGGTCCGAGCCGGTGTTGTATTCCGACGAATACTTGGCCGCCAGCGTGACGCGGCCGGTCAGGCCCGCCCCCACCGGACGCTCATAGGTCCCGGCCAGAGACCCGCTCCACAGCGGCGCAAACGCCAGACGACGCCCCGCCAGCAGGGGCAGGCCGGCGATGGGGTCGTGGCCGTATTCGGTCTGGGCGTAGGTCAGGCCGCCCTGCAAGGACAGGCCCTCGACGGGCGTCAGCACGAAGTCCGCCTCGACGCCCTTGGCCCGGACCTGAGGGATCGAGCGCACCAGGAAGGTCGTGCCGAGGAAGGTGTTGAGCTGGAAGTCGTCATAGGTCTGGCGGAAGGCGGCGGCGCCGACCAGCAGGCGACGGTCCAGCAGCACGCTCTTGACCCCGGCTTCCCAGGCGTCGGCGGTTTCGGCCCCAAAGGCGCGCGAGGCGTCGGGGATCAGATTGGTCTGGCCCCGGTCCAGATTGAAGCCGCCGTTCTTGCGACCGCGCGACCAGCCGGCATAGAGGCGCGTTCCCTCGGTCGCCTGATATTCGGCGCGGGCCAGGCCGGTCCAGGCCTCGTCCTTGACCGTCTCGGACGAAGTCAGGCCGTTGAAGGCCGGGTTCGACCAGGGGAGGCACAGGGTGGCGTTGACCACGCCATTGGCCAAGGCGGCGGCGCAGGCGCGGCCGCCGTCGGTGTTTTCATAGGCCGCGCTCATGTCCTTGGTCTCATGCGTGCGGCGCAGCCCCCCGGTCAGGGTCAGGCGGTCGGTGACGGCGTAGGAGACCTGGCCGAACAGGGCCGCGCCCTGCGTCGTCTGCCAATAGCGGTCCTTCTGGCCTTCGCCCTCGACGAAGCTCTGGCCCACGGCCAGGCCGGTCAGGGTCGAGACATGGGCTGGATCGCCCAGCGGATTGGCGGTCGAGCGCGACAGCAGGCGGCTGACATAGGCTTCGTAGTCGGCGCCGTAAAAGAGGCTGTCGCGACGGGTCAGCTTCTCGTCCGACAGGAACAGCCCCGCTGACCAGTCCAGACGCCCGCGCTGACCCGACAGGCGGACCTCCTGCGTCAGGGTGCGGAAGCGGTTGGACCAGCTGCCGTCGTCGGGACGATAGGCCAGATCGGCGGAGGTGAAGTCCCAGTCCTGACTGATGACGCCGCGCCAGTCGCGCACCGCCGTGGTCGTCTCCAGCTGCGCCCAGCCCAGGTCGGCGCTCAGGTGCAGGGCCAGGCCCCGGTCGCGGATGCGGGTGTTGGTGTCGCGGTTCGACCAGGCGACGCGGTCCCAGGGCTTGGGCATGGCCGCCACCCCGCCGTCGGGGGCAAAGGTCGCCAGCAAGGGCGCGGTTCCGCCGGTCACAAGCTGCACGCCGACGCAGCAACGCTCGTCCCGCTCGGTCCAGTCGGCGGTCAGGCGGGCGGTCAGGTCGGGCGTCGCGCGCCACAGCAGCTGGCCGCGCAGGGTGTCGTAGTGCTCGTTCTGATCGTCGGTTTCGCTGCGCGGCCCCCCCTCTGTATTTTGGGCCCCCGTCCTGACGTCATAGAGGCCGTCGCGGCGGCGCGCGGCCACATAGAGCCGCCCGGCCAGAACCTCGTCCACGAGGGGGCCGGTCAGGGAGACGGAGCCGCCCTGCGTCCCGTAGTCGCCGAAGGTCGCCTCGCCCGCCATGCGCGGCGTAAACGACGGCGCGGCGGTGACGACGTTGATGACGCCGGCCGAGGCGTTCTTGCCGAACAGGGTGGGCTGCGGCCCCTTCAGCACCTCGATGCGCTCGACCTCGCCGAGGTCGCCCAGGGCCACGCCGTTCCGGGGGCGATAGACGCCGTCGATCATGACGCCGACCGAGCTTTCCAGCCCCGGATTGTCGCCCACCGTGCCGACGCCGCGGATGCGGGCCGTGGTGAAGGTCTGGTTCGAGGTCGAGGCCACCACCAGGCCCGGCGTCAGGATCTGTAGATCCTTGATGTCGCGCACGCCGACGTCGTCGAGCAAGGGCTGGGCGACGACGGTCAGGGACAGGGGGGTAGCCGCCAGCGCGGCCTCGCGCCGCTGGGCCGTCACCACGATGTCGGACACCTGGGTCGGGCCTTCGGTTGCGGCATCCTCCGCAAATACGGGTGCGGCGAACACGAGCAGGGGCAAGGCGACGGACGCGAGATGCGCGGCGCGGAAAGGGGTCTTCATGGGGGGAGGCAACCGCTTGGCGGAGCGACGGCGCATGGCCGGATCGCGGACAGAAACCGCGCTCTAGCAGTCAGGCCGAAGGGTTGAAAGCCTTCGTCGGCGTCACCAGAGGATGACTTCTCAGGCCCGCCCGGCCATCGGCCCGGAGGCGCAGGGGGCGAAACTGACGTCCACCCGGCTGCGATGGCTGCTCAGATCATTGCGCACGGCGCCGCCGACCCGGCACAGACTGTCGAGGTCGCGCCCGTCGCCGGTGTCAAAGGCGGTGATCAGGTCCAGCAGGCGTTCAGCCTCGGCCAGAGAGCCCGGCTTCTGGTCGAGCAGCCAGGTCTCCAGGCCGCCGAGATCGACCGCCAGACCGCCGGCCTGAACGGCCTTCTCGACCCGTCGGCTATTCCACTGATGCAGCAGCGCGCGGGCTGTGTTCATGGTCCATTCTTGCGCCATCGCTTTCCTCCCGGACGAAGCGTCGATCCGCCCCGGCTTCCCACACCCCGACGAAGGCCGTCAGGCTGACGAAGGTCCAGGCGACCCATTGCAAGGTGACGGCCGCCCACCCCAGTCGCTCGTGCGCGAAGAAGGGGGCCAGATGGCTGACCACGATGATCAGCTGAAATCCGGCGCAGGCGACCAGCCACCAGCGACGGCCATGTTCCGCCAGACCCCACAGGGCGGCGAACAGGGCCACATCCACCAGCATCACTCCGATCCGCAAGCCGTCGATGTCCCACGGCACCAAGAGCACCGACAGGACCTGGGCCGCCGTCAGGGCCAGAACGGCCCATCGCTCGACCGTCCCGCCCCGCCAAAGCAGCAGGGCGAAGGCGATCAGGTTGGCGAGGATCAGGATGATCTGGACGGGGTGCATGATGCGACCTCAGCCCGCCCGCTGCGCGCGTCCGCCTGGGGCGGCGACCCGATGCGGGCGTCCTCTCATTGACCTGTCACCCTCGACCACCCTCGCGAATTCGAAGTTCACCGCAGGCTTTCGATCATCTCAAGGACGGGATTGACGAGGCTGGCGCCGACCGCAGCGATCACCAGCCAGATCAGAGACCAGCCAAGGATCAGCCACAGCAGGGAGCCCCCCAGCTTCCTGGGTCGGCGCCATCCGTCCAACGCGGCATATCGTTCATAGAGCGATCGCGGCGTCGTCCCGTCCCCGAGCGCTGTCGAAGGCGCCGCAGTGACCGGCGCAGATGGCTCAGCCACGACGGGCTCGGCTAGAGGGGGCGTTTGCCCTGAGTAGAGATCACTCAGGCGTCGTGCGGCCTGCAAGCGGTCGGAAACGCCCAGCTTTTCGTAGGCGCGGTGCAGGTGGTTCTGAACCGTGCGAGGCGACAGGTTCAGCTGTTGCGCGATCTCCTTGTCGCCCAGGCGAAGACCCGCCAGCCGGACAATCTCCAGTTCGCGGGGGGTCAGCTTAGGAATCTCGATTACCCGGGTCACAAGGCAGGGTTAGCCAAGGAAGACGCGGCTCGTCCAGTCGCGAAACGCGCGCCTCCGCGTTTTATTTACGTCGTGGTTATTAGGCGTCACCCCTCGCCAGCCGGCGGCATGGCCCGGTCGAGAATCCCTCGCAGATCGACGCCCGCCGGAACGGCCCCGTAAAGGCCCCCGCGCGGTTGCAGACGCAGACGGCAAAAGGCCTCGGCGACGGGGCTTTCGGCCTCCAGAAGCACCGCCGCCTGAAGGGCCAGGGCCAGCCGCTCCACGGTCCAGCGTGCAGTCGCCTCCGACGCCCCGGCGAGGTCGAGATCGTCGAGCCAGGCGTCATAGGACGCGACCCCGCCGCGCCGGGCCTCAAGGAAGACGCGCAGGGCCTCGACCGCCTCGGGTTCACGACCGAAGGCGCGCAGGACGTCGAGGGCGATGACGTTGCCCGAGCCTTCCCAGATGGCGTTCAGCGGCGACTGGCGGAACAGGCGCGGCATGGGGCCGGTCTCGACGTATCCGGCGCCGCCGAGGCTCTCCATCGCCTCATAGACCATGCCCGGCGCCCGCTTGCAGACCCAGTATTTGGCGACGGATGTGGCCAGACGAGCCAGGGCGTCCTGCTGATCGAAGGCCTGGGCCAGACGCAGGGACAGGGCCGTGGCGGCCTCGCTCTCCAGCGCCAGATCGGCCAGGACGGCGGCCATCATCGGCTGGTCGATCAGCCGCTTCTGGAAGGCGGTGCGATGGGCGGCGTGCCAGACGGCCTGGGCCAGGGCGCCGCGCATCTGCTGGGCCGAGCCGATCACGCAGTCCAGCCGCGTGTGCTGCACCATGCGGATGATGGCGGCGACGCCGCGCCCCTCCTCGCCGATCCTCTGGGCCAGGGCGCCGTGGTACTCGACCTCGGACGAGGCGTTTGAGCGGTCGCCCATCTTGTCCTTCAGCCGCATGACGCGGAAGCCCGCGTTGCGCGTCCCGTCGGGCAGCCAGCGCGGCAGCAGGAAACAGGTCAGGCCGCCCGGCGCCTGGGCCAGGGTCAGGAAGGCGTCGGACATGGGCGCCGAACAGAACCACTTGTGCCCCGTCAGCCGATACCAGCCGTCTTCGCCCGTCGGCTCGGCGCGGGTGGCGTTGGCGCGTACGTCGGACCCGCCCTGCTTCTCGGTCATGGCCATGCCGATGGTCACGCCCGCCTTGTCGGCGGCCGGACGGACGGCGGGGTCGTAGCGCCCGCCCCTGATCTTCTCGACCCACGGCGCGCCGACGCCCGGCTCGACCGCAAGCGCGGGAACCGAGGCGTAGGTCATGGTCATGGGACAGCTGGTCCCCGAGTCCGCCTGCCCCGTCAGGAACAGGATGGCGGCGTGCAGGACGTGGCCGTTCGCCGTGCCGTCCCAGGCGGCGGAAGCCAGCCCCGCCTCCAGCCCCAGCGACATCAGTTGATGATAGGCCGGGTGAAACCTCACCTCGTCGATGCGGCGGCCATAGCGGTCGTGGGTGTCCAGCACCGGCGGGACGCGGTTGGCCTGCACGCCCCAGTCGATGACCTCGGCCGAGCCGCAGCGGGCGCCGAGCGCGGTCAGCCGGGCCTCATGCTGCGCTCCGCCCGTACGGCGCACGGCGTCCAGCAGGGCCCGGTCGCCGGTGAACAGGTTGAGGTCCTCCAGCGGCGGCGGCTGGTTGGTCACTTCGTGGGTGTCCAGATCGGCGACGGGACGGAAGGACGACATGGGCGGGCTCCGTTCTCAGAGAACCGACACCTAAACACAGTCCGTCAGACAAGGCCTCATCAGCAAAAGCCCTCCCCCTCGAG
>NZ_JACARP010000301.1:0-604 GCF_013386595.1 Brevundimonas sp. P7753
GGGCTAAGATAGATAAATCTCTCCCGCTTCTTCATCGACCCCCGGATCTGCGCGGGCGTGATCTCGGTGTTCATCACCCTGATCGGCCTGTTCGCCTATCCGATGCTGCCCCTGTCGCAGTACCCGGAGATCGCGCCCCCGACGATCACCATCAACGCGGCCAACCCGGGCGCCGCGGCCGAGACCCGGGCCGAGACCGTGGCGGCCCCCATCGAGCAAGAGGTTAACGGCGTCGAAAAGATGCTGTACCTGACCTCCTCGTCCACCTCGGACGGGGCGGTGTCGATCACCGTCACCTTCCAACCCGGCACGGACCTCGATTCCGCGCAGGTCCTGGTGCAGAACCGCGTCGCCCTGGCCGAGCCCAAGCTGCCCGAGCAGGTCCGCCAGATCGGCGTGACGGTCAACAAGGCCGAAAGCGGCTTCCTGATGATCGTCGGCCTGACCTCGCCGGACGGCAGCCTGGATAACGACTACGTCGGCAACTACGCCAACTCGACGCTGCGGGACCGCCTGCTGCGCATCGACGGCGTGGGCCAGGTTCAGATCTTCGGCGGCGGCAACTATTCGATGCGGATCTGGATCGACCCGGCCAAGTCGGCCG
>NZ_JACARP010000051.1:0-1016 GCF_013386595.1 Brevundimonas sp. P7753
CTTTTATCTTGCCCTCTTAATCGGGGACATTCTGGGGCTCGTTTTCATGACGTTCTCCTGATGGATATTGTATTCCCTTGATGGACGGAGGTGAAGACGCGTCCGCCCCCGGCGGGGCCGCGCGGCCTGCGGGGAGATCGGTCCGGACATCGAGTCCTGATGCGCCGTGCACTCTTCCGCGCTCATCGACGGCGGGGTCTTGACCGACTGGGCGGTTCTGGATCCGTCGCGGCGCATGTCGGCATCGGTCTCGCGGGGCAGCATCACAGGCACTCCGGCGTGGTCCGGATCGCTCCGGCCACAGGCAAGATATCGTGCTTCCCGCTTTCCTGGTCTGCATCAGTCCTCATCCGCCGGGGCGGATCTCCATCGCGGTCAGGCGGACCTGGCGGCGGGGTTTCGGTCAGGCCGGCGGGTCATGCGTAAGCGCCCAGCAGTTTGCGTTCCTTGGCGGTCGCCCCGCCGTCGGCCACGCCGGTCTCGACCGCATCGGTGTAGACCGTGCCGTCGCGCCACATGGCGTGCATGATCACGGCGAGCTTGCGGGCCACGGCGACGACCGCCTTCTTGTGGCAACGTTTGGCCAGGGTCTCGCCCCAGGTCTTGAGCGCGCTGCGCCCCTTGTAGCGGGTCAGCATCGCCGAGGCCGCCTCGTAGAGGGCGCGCCGGACATCGGGATCGCCCGCCTTGCTGATGCGGCCCTGGATGTCGATCGACGTGCCCGACTGCCAGCGCTTGGAGGTCAGGCCGAAGTAGGCGCCGACGTCGCGGGAGCGTTTGAACCGCATCGGATCGTCGACCGCCGTGCGGAAGGTCAGGGCCGCGATCGGCCCCACGCCGGGGATGGCCATGAAGCGCCGGCACACCTCGTCCTGGGCTACGGCCCGCACCGTCAGGGCGTGCAGCTTGAGGTACTGGGTCCACAGCGCCGCGCGCGCGGTCAGCATGCAGTCCATCAGCTCGGCCGTCAGCGGATCATCGGCGCAGGCGTCGCGGACGGCCTGGTCGAACGCGCC
>NZ_JACARP010000052.1:0-1730 GCF_013386595.1 Brevundimonas sp. P7753
CACCACCTCCACCACCACCTCCTCCTCCGCTGGCGGTCAGTCTGAGCACAACGACCTGGACTGGAGAGTTCTTCACCGGCGGGCCGCCGATTTTCGACCTGCCGGTCACGGCCACGGCGATCAACGGCACAACGCCCTACGCCTATCTGTGGGAGCGTACAGGCGGAGACACGGCCGCTGCGGCCGCCAACTCGACGGCACGCACCACGACCTTCAACCGAGCGCAACCCGCCAGCGGGACCGAACAGATGTCAACTTGGCGCTGCCGCGTTACCGACGCGCAATCCGCCGTGGCCTACAGCCCGAATTTGGTAGTGACCTTTTATCGATACTGAACGCCCGACGACAGCTCGGCCAGCAACTGCCGCTCAGCCGTTCCCCAGAACTCCAGCACGTCGGCGTGCTTCTCGTCGAAGCCCGCCGTCAGCAGTTCCACCACGAACGCCAGCTCGTCGCGTTTTCCGGCCGGAAGATGATCGAGGGTGCGGGGCATACGTCCAGTCTGACGGCGACCGCGGGCTTTGGCAACCCGCCGCTCCTCGTGCGCCCCTCGCTTGGTTTCCCGCCTGATGACCATGCCGGATTCTCACCGATCCGACCGCTACGGACAAGGTTCAGAAGGCGCCGTTACGGCTCAAAAAGAGGGCAAGCCGCCGCAAGTCGTGAGGATGTCAAAAACCGATTGTGAAGCAAGAGGTTACGACACCCCTTTTATCTTGCCCTCTTAATCGGGGACATTTTGGGGCTCGTTTTCATGACGTTCTCCTGATGGATATTGTATTCCCTTGATGGACTGAGGTGAAGACGCGCCCGCCCCCGGCGAGATCGGGTCCGCGCGGCCTGCGGGGAGATCGGTCCGGACATCGAGTCCTGATGCGCCGTGCACTCTTCCGCGCTCATCGACGGCGGGGTCTCGACCGACTGAGCGGTTCTGGATCCGTCGCGGCGCATGTCGGCATCGGTCTCGCGGGGCAGCATCACAGGCACTCCGGCGTGGTCCGGATTGCTCCGGCCACAGGCAAGATATCGTGCTTCCCGCTTTCCTGGTCTGCATCAGTCCTCATCCGCCGGGGCGGATCTTAATCGCGGTCAGGCGGACCTGGCGGCGGGGTTTCGGTCAGGGCGCCGCATCATGCGTAGACGCCCAGCAGTTTGCGTTCCTTGGCGATCGCCCCGCCGTCGGCGACGCCGGTCTCGACCGCATCAGCGTAGACCGTGCCGTCGCGCCACATGGCGTGCATGATCACAGCGAGCTTGCGGGCCACGGCGACGACCGCCTTCTTGTGGCAGCGTTTGGCGATGGTCTCGCCCCAGCTCCTGAGCGCGCTGCGCCCTTTGTAGCGGGTCAGCATCGCCGAGGCCGCCTCGTAGAGGGCGCGTCGGACATCAGGATCGCCCGCCTTACTGATGCGGCCCTGGATGTCGATCGACGTGCCCGACTGCCAGCGCTTGGAGGTTAGGCCGAAGTAGGCGCCGACGTCGCGGGATCGTTTGAACCGCATCGGATCATCGACCGCCGTGCGGAAAGTCAGCGCCGCGATCGGCCCCACGCCGGGGATGGCCATGAAGCGCCGGCACACCTCGTCCTGGGCTACGACCCGCACCGTCAGGGCGTGCAGCTTGAGGTACTGGGTCCACATGGCCGCGCGCGCGATCAGCATGCAGTCCATCAGCTCGGCGGTCAGCGGATCGTCGGCGCAAGCGTCGCGAACGGCCTGGTCGAACGCGCC
>NZ_JACARP010000053.1:0-18319 GCF_013386595.1 Brevundimonas sp. P7753
AGTTGACCATTGACCTAAGCATCACGAACCGAAGTCCGTGTTGGCATTAGTTCTACGTATTTTATTGACGAGATCCCACGTCACCAATCCGAAGATCGGTTACATGGTATGTCTTTTCAAAAAGACCGCAGATTGTCAGTGTCGACTAAACTGTTCCGAAGAACAGTCTCGCTAGGACACCGCCGCCTGCGTTTCTCTTTACCAGATCAACGATTTCAAAGACCAGGACCGGAACAAACCAGCCAAACCGTTTAGCGCCCGTTCGCGGCGGAGGCGGTGTTTACCGCCCCTGATTTTCCGTGTCAAGCAGTTCTTTTTAAAGAACTTTCTCTCAACACTCCCGAACCCAAAGGCCCGGCGGAGGCGGCTATCTAAGGAAAGCCAAACTCCAAGTCAACAAGGCTTTTCAACCTTTTCTGCAAAGCTGGAAACCGAAGCTCCACCTTCACAGATCCCGCCCGGCCCGTTTCCGAACCCCGCGGCCCGCCCGTTTCCAAGCGAGCGGCGGATATACGGACCCATCCCCGAGTCCACAAGACAAGAATGACAGATTCACGAACTATCTCGACGAACAGGAGTCCAAGAGCGCTGCACAGAACCGCACGCCGCCATCGCCCTATTATAAAGGGACAACAGATCACCCCTGCCGCCCAGCGCCAGCCGCCATCGCACCTCAACGCTCAGGACGGTAAAATCTTGCGCCACCCTCACCTAATGACGCAACAGACACGCCCCACACGTTGCGATGGGCGCTCTAATGCACTTTTATTCCACATTTGAGCTGGAGCGGGTTGCATCGCAGCATAGGCGACGGCATAAGAGCGTCCAGTTGAAAGGTTCTTCCGTGTCCCACCGCGCCGCCATTGCTGCGATCCTGAGCCCCGCGAAAGCGGCGGCCGATCTGCGCGTGCTGTCGCTGGGCGTGCTCCTTCTTTCGGTAATTCTTATTCCGCTTAGCCGAGCGGTGTGGATGCCTGCGACCTGACCTAACCCAGTCAAAATCGCCCGCTTCACCCCGCTCCCAACCGGCAGCGGGGTTTTTCATGTGCCCAGCACAGACCCGATAGGCAGAACCTTCCAAAAATCCGATGACCAACTCGCCCGACAGCAAAAAACAACCCAACGCGCGCAGTTCCGCCGTCACCCAGGGGCCGGCCCGGGCTGCGGCGCGCTCCTATCTGCGCGCCGCAGGGATGCAGGACGCCGACTTCGACAAGCCGATGATCGCCATCGTCAACACCTGGTCGACGGTCACCCCGTGCAACATGCACCTGGACCGCCTGGCCAAGGACGTGCGCGCCGGCATCATCGCCGCGGGCGGCTATCCCGTCGACTTCAACACCATCGTCGTCACCGACGGCATCTCCATGGGCACCCAGGGGATGAAGGCCTCGCTGATCAGCCGTGAGGTCGTGGCCGACTCTATCGAGCTGGCGGTCGAGGGGCATCAGCTGGACGGCGTCGTCTGCATCGTCGGCTGCGACAAGACCATCCCGGCGGCGGCCATGGCTCTGGCGCGGATGGATATTCCCGGCCTGGTCTACTACGGCGGCACCATCCTGCCCGGCCGGATCGGCGAGAAGGAGGTCTCGGTTCAGGAGGTGTTCGAGGCCATCGGCGCCCACGGCGCCGGCGCCCTGTCCGACGAGGGCCTGAAGGCGGTCGAGAGCGCGGTCTGCCCCGGCGCCGGAGCCTGCGGCGGTCAGTTCACCGCCAACACCATGGCCATGGCCCTGTCGATGATGGGCATCAGCCCCATGGGCGCAAACGACGTCCCCGCCGTCGATCCCGGCAAGGGCGCAGAAGGCGAGCGCTGCGGCCGCCTGATCGTCGAGCGCGTCTTCGCCGGCGACACCGCCCGCAAGTACATCACCCGCGCCAGCCTGAAGAACGCCGCCGTCGCGGTCTCGGCCTCGGGCGGCTCGACCAACGCGGTCATGCACCTGACCGCCATCGCCGCCGAGGCCGGCGTCGACTTCGGCATCGAGGACTGCCACCAGGCCTGCGTCGAGGCCCCGGTCATCTGCGACCTGAAGCCCGGCGGCCGCTTCCTGGCCTCGCACCTGTTCGCGGCGGGCGGCACGCGCCTGGTCGCCCAGCGCCTGGCCGAGGCGGGCAAGATCGTCAACACCCCGACCGTCACAGGCCGCAGCCTGTTCGCCGAGGCTGCCGAGGCCGAAGAGACGCCGGGCCAACAGGTCGTCGCCAGCATGGACGCCCCCGTCATGGCGCGCGGCTCCTACGCCGTCATCTATGGCGACGTGGCCCCCGAAGGCGCGGTCATCAAGCTGACGGGCCACAAGGTCGACCGCTTTGAAGGCCCCGCCGCCGTCTTCGATTGCGAGGAAGACGCCTTCCATGCGGTTCAGGACGGCTCGGTCGGCGAAGGCGTCGTCATCATCATCCGCTACGAAGGCCCCAAGGGCGGTCCCGGCATGCGCGAGATGCTGCAAGTCACCGCCGCCCTGAAGGGCCGCAAGATCGAGAACGTCGCCCTGCTGACCGACGGTCGCTTCTCGGGCGCCTCCTACGGCTTCGTCGCCGGCCACGTCTCGCCCGAAGCGGCGGCGGGCGGCCCGATTGCCCTCATTCGCGATGGCGATCCGATCGTCATCGACGTCACCAACCGAAGGATCGACGTGCTCGTCGATCTGGAGGCGCGCCGGGCGGACTTCGCCCCCAACCGGGTCCGTCCGGCGCAAGGCGTTTTCGCGAAATACCGCGCCGCCGTCGCCTCCGCCTCGCAAGGGGCCGTGACCATTCCCAATCCGCCGCCGGCCCAAACGGCTGCGACCTATTCCAACGCCCCAATCCCAAAAGACAAGATTTCTGAGGACGCCTGAACCATGGCCATCACCATCTACACCAACGACGACATCAAGCCGGGCGCCATCGCCGGCCAGCGCATCGCCGTCATCGGCTATGGCTCGCAGGGTCGCGCCCACGCCCAGAACCTGAAGGACTCGGGCCATGACGTCGTCGTCGGCGTTCGCCAGGGCGGCACGGGCTGGAAGCACGCTACGGCCGACGGCGTCCCCACCGCCGAGCCGGCAGAGGCCGTTCGCGGCGCCGACATCATCGCCATCCTGACCCCGGACATGATCCAGAACGAGGTCTATCGCGACATCATCGAGCCCAACGCCAAGCCGGGCGCCGCCCTGCTGTTCGCCCACGGCTTCTCGATCATCTACGACCGCATCACGCCGCGCGACGACATGGACGTCATCCTGGTCGCCCCTAAAGGCCCCGGCGATCTGGTCCGTCGCGAGTTCGCGCGCGGCCGGGGCGTCCCCTCGCTGTTCGCCATCGAGAAGGACGCGACCGGCAAGGCGCGCGACCGCGCCATGGGCTACGCCAAGGGAATCGGCGGCGCGACCGGGGGCCTGCTGGAGACCTCCTTCCGCGAAGAGACCGAAACCGACCTGTTCGGCGAGCAGGCCGTCCTGTGCGGCGGCGCCAAGGAACTGGTCATGTCGGGCTTCAACACCCTGGTCGAGGCCGGCTACCAGCCCGAGATCGCCTACTTCGAATGCCTGCATGAGCTGAAGCTGATCGTGGACCTGTTCTACGAGGGCGGCATCTCCAAGATGCACCACTTCATCTCGGAAACGGCCAAGTGGGGCGCCGTCGCCTCGGGGCCGCGCGTCATCAACGACGAGACCCGCGCCCGCATGAAGACGGTCCTGAACGAGATCCAGAATGGCGCCTTCGCGCGCAACTGGATCGCCGAAAATGAAGCCGGCAAGCCCCAGTACGCCGCCTGGCTGAAGGCCGACAGCGAATCCCAGATCGAACAGACCGGCGCGCGCCTGCGCGAGCGCATGGCCTGGCTGCAGACCGCCAAGTCTGAAGCCGCCTGACCTGCACCATATATAAAGTGAGACCGACCCGATGAGCGCCGCCGCGCCCGCCCTGAAAACCGCCTCCGCCCCGGCGACCGTGAACGACACGGCCACCGGCGCGCGCCTGCTCGTCTCCAGCCTGGAGCGGATGGGCGTGGAGGTGGTCTTCGGCTACCCCGGCGGCGCCATCATGCCCATCTACGACGCCCTGACCGGCACGGGCCTGAAGCATATCCTGGTCCGCCACGAACAGGGCGCGGCCTTCGCCGCCGACGCCTATGCCCGCGCCTCGGGCAAGGTCGGCGTCTGCATGGCCACGTCCGGCCCCGGCGCCACCAATCTGATCACCGGCATCGCCAACGCCATGATGGATTCGGTGCCCATGGTCTGCATCACCGGCAACGTCCCCCAAGGCGTCATGGGCACCGACGCCTTTCAGGAGATCGACATCCTGGGCGTCACCCTGCCGATCGTGAAACACTCTATATTGGTGCGCGACGCGTCGGAGATCCCGGCCGCCGTCGAACAGGCCTTCCATATCGCCGCCTCGGGTCGTCCCGGCCCGGTCCTGGTCGACCTGCCCAAGGACGTCCAGTTCGCGACCGCCGTCGCCCCGTTCGGCTTTAACATTCCCAATGAGACCGCCGAGGTCGACCACGACGCTGTCGCCGAGGCCGAACGCTTCATCCGCGCCGCCGAGCGCCCCCTGATCTACATCGGCGGCGGGGTGAAGATCGGCCGCGCCACCGAGGCTGTCCGCGCCTTCGCCGAGGCCACCGGCATCCCCGCCGTCTCGACCCTGAACGCCCTGGGCACCATCGCCACCGACGCCCCCGGCTATCTGGGGATGCTGGGCATGCACGGCACGCGCGCCGCCAACGAGGCGGTCCAGTCGTCGGACCTGCTGATTGTTCTGGGCGCCCGTTTCGACGACCGCGCCACGGGCAAGCTGGCTGAGTTCGCGCCCCACGCCCGCGTCGTCCATTTCGATATCGACGCCTCCGAGATCGGCAAGCTGCGCGAGACCCATGTCGCCGTCGCCGGCGAACTAAAGCCCGGGGTCGAGGCCCTGACCGTGCGCATGGCCGCCGCGCCCTTGGCCATCGACCCCTGGGTCATCCGCTGCGCCTCGGCCGCCGCCCATCACGCCGCCCGCTATGATGCGCCGGGCGAAGGCGTCTATGCGCCCGCCCTGCTGAAGCAGTTGTCCGAGGCCGCCGGCGACCGTTTCGTCGCCGCCTGCGACGTTGGCCAGCATCAGATGTGGGCCGCCCAGCACTGCCGCTTCTCCAAGCCGGAAGCCCACATCACCTCGGGCGGTCTGGGCGCCATGGGCTTCGGCCTGCCCGCCGGCCTGGGCGCCAAGCTGGCGGACCCGTCGGCCACGGTCGTCACCATCGCCGGCGACGGCGGCTTCATGATGAACATCCAGGAGCTGGCGACGCTGAAACGCTACGGCGTCGCGCTGAAGATCGTCCTGCTGGACAACTCCTCCCTGGGCCTGGTGCGCCAGTGGCAGGAGCTGTTCTTCGAGGAGAACTATTCCGAGGTCGATCTGTCCGACAACCCGGACTTCGTGAAGGTGGCCGAGGCCTTCGGCATCGAGGCCTTCCGCATTGATCGTCGCGATCAGGTCGAGGCCGGCATCGCCCGTCTGCTGGCGGCCGACGGCCCCTGCCTGGCGCACGTCATCATCAACCCCAAAGAGAACGTCTGGCCTCTGGTTCCGCCGGGCAAGAGCAACGCTGAAATGATGGAAGGCGCATGAGCATGAGCGACACCATTCACATCCAGATCGACCGGGCCGACGGCTCGCTTCAGCGTCTCATCGGCCTGGTGGAGCGCCGCGGCTTCCACATCGACGGCATGAGCATGGCCGACGAAGGCGCGTCGCGCCGCATCGCCCTGACCGTGCGCGGCCGTGACGCCGCGCGCTCCATCGACAACCTGGGCTGCCAGATCGACCGCCTGTTCGGCGTCGCCCGCATCGGCGCCCCCGCCTACCAGTCCGAGGCCGCCTAATGTCCCGAGTAGAACGAGTATCCAGAACCGCCGAAATCGCGGCGTCGGACCCCAACCGCGTCATCATCTTCGACACCACCCTGCGCGACGGCGAACAGGCGCCTGGCTTCTCCATGTCGGCCGAGGCCAAGCTGAAGATGGCCCATGTCCTGCGCGACCTGGGCGTGGACGTGATCGAGGCCGGCTTCGCCGCCGCCTCGCCGGGCGACGAGGAGTGCATCCGCCGCGTCTGCGGCGAGATCGAGGGCCCGGTCTTCGCCTCGCTGTCGCGCGCCAACGAGAAGGACATCGACGCCTCGTTCCGGGCTCTGGCCCCGGCGCCCAAATCGCATCGCCGCAGCCACATCTTCCTGGCTACCAGCCCGATCCACCGCTCGGCCAAGCTGCGGATGAGCACCAACGAGGTGCTGGCCACGATTTCGCGCACGGTGGAATACGCCGCCACCATGTTCGACGACGTCGAGTTCTCAGCCGAGGACGCCTTCCGCACCGAGCCGGAGTTCCTGGCCGAGGCCCTGATGGCGGCCGCCGACGCGGGCGCCCAGACGCTGAACGTGCCCGACACCGTCGGCTACGCCACGCCGGAAGAAGTGCGCGCGCGCTTCGCCTACCTGGACGGGATCATCCGACCGCGCCACGCGGACGTGATCTTCTCCTCCCACGCCCACAACGACCTGGGCCTGGCCGTCGCCAACTCCCTGGCCGCCGTAGAGGGCGGGGCGCGTCAGATCGAGGGCGCCATCAACGGCATCGGCGAACGGGCCGGCAACGCCTCGATCGAGGAGATCATCATGGCTCTGCGCACCCGCGCGGACCGCTATGGCGTGACGGTCGCCTCCGAGAGCCGCCACCTGGTGCGCGCGTCGGAAACCCTGCGCGAAGTGACCGAGACGGTCATCGCCCGCAACAAGGCCATCGTCGGCCTGAACGCCTTCGCCCACGAGGCCGGGATCCACCAGCACGGCATGATGGCCGACGCCCGCACCTACGAGATCATGCGTCCCGAGGACGTCGGTTTCGAGGGCAGCTACTTCGTGCTGGGCAAGCATTCCGGCCGCCACGCGGTCGGCAAGCGGGCCGAGGCCCTGGGTCACGTGCTGGAGGGCCAGCGCCTGGCCGACGTCTTCGCCGGCTTCAAGCAACGCGCCGACCAGATCGGCGAAATCAATGACGCGGAGCTGACCGCCATCATCGCGGCTGTGACAGCCGCAGGCGCCTCCGCACAAATGGACAAGACCTATGCAACCGCTGGCTAAGAATATCTGGATCAACGGCGAACTGACGCCCTGGGCCGACGCCAGGATTCACGTCATGAGCCA
Organism: Brevundimonas sp. P7753; assembly: GCF_013386595.1. NCBI lineage: Bacteria > Pseudomonadati > Pseudomonadota > Alphaproteobacteria > Caulobacterales > Caulobacteraceae > Brevundimonas > Brevundimonas sp. P7753. Next base: position 7,184 of record NZ_JACARP010000053.1, read on the forward strand.
CGCCCTGCACTACGGCACCTCGGTGTTCGAAGGCATCCGCGTCTATGACACCCCGAACGGCCCGTGCGGCTTCCGCCTGACCGACCACATCCGCCGCCTGTTCGACAGCGCCCGCATCTATCACTTCCCCCTGCCCTTCACCGAGGACGAGCTGGTCCAGGCCTGCAAGGAGGTGGTTCGTTCCGAGGGCCTGCGTTCGGCCTATCTGCGCCCCCTGGCCTTCCTGGGCGAGTGCGGCATGGGCGTGTCTCCGTCGCCTGAGACCATCCGCACCGACGTCATGATCTCGGCCTTCCCCTGGGGCGCCTATCTGGGCGAAGAGGCCCTGGAGAAGGGCGTCGACGCCTGCATCTCCAGCTGGAACCGCGTCGCGCCGAACACCATCCCGGCGGGCGCCAAGGCGGGCGGCAACTACCTGTCCGGCTATCTGATCGGCCGCGAGGCCCGCGTCCGCGGCTTCGGCGAAGGCATCGCCCTGGGCGCCGACGGCTTGCTGTCCGAAGGGGCCGGCGAGAACCTGTTCATCGTCAAGGACGGCGTGCTGATGACCCCGCCCGCCGCCGCCTCCATCCTGCAAGGCATCACCCGCGACAGCGTAATGAAACTGGCGCGCGGTCTGGGTTATGAGGCTCGCGAGCAGGTCCTGCCGCGCGAGGCCCTCTACGTCGCCGACGAGGTCTTCATGACCGGCACCGCCGCCGAGATCACCCCGGTCCGCTCCATCGACGGCATCCCCACCCGCGCCAACGGCCCCGGCCCGATCACCAAGGCGGTCAACAAGGCTTTCCGCGGCCTGTTCGACGGCACGACCCCCGACCGCTTCGGCTGGCTGGAGCCCATCGGCGAAGCCTCGTCCGCCGCCCCGGCCAAGGAGCGCGTGCATGAGCCGGCATGATCAATCCTCCCCTGTCGCCTCGCGACGGGGGAGGGGGACCGCCGCAGGCGGTGGAGGGGGCAAGCCCCATCCGTCGCGCTCGGCCTTCGCCCCCTCCACCATGCTGCGCATGGTCCCCCTCCCCCGCTTCGCAGGGGAGGATCGCCGATGAGCGCCCGCACCCTGTACGAAAAGGTCTGGGACAGGCACGTCGTCGTGCCGGAAACGGCCGAGACGCCGGGCGTCATGTATGTGGACCTGCACCTGGTCCACGAAGTCACCTCGCCCCAGGCCTTTTCCGAAATCGAGGCGCGCGGCCTGAAGGTCCGCCGCCCCGACCGCACCTTCGCCACCCTGGACCACTCGACCCCGACCCTGCCCGCAGGGCCCGACGGCCAGCGCCCCTACTTCACCGCCGCCGCCAAAAATCAGGTCGAGACGCTGGAGGCCAACTGCGCGCGCCACGGCGTCGAACTGGCGGGCTGGGACTCGGATCAGCGCGGCGTGGTTCACGTCATGGGGCCTGAGCTGGGCCTGACTCAGCCAGGCATGACCGTGGTCTGCGGCGACAGCCATACCGCCACCCACGGCGCCTTCGGGGCCTTGGCCTTCGGCATCGGCACGTCGGAAGTCGGCCATGTGCTGGCCACCCAGTGCCTGTTGCAGCGCCGCGCCAAATCCATGCGCGTGACCGTCAACGGGGCCTTGCGCCCCGGCGTCTCGGGCAAGGACGTGGCTCTGGCGATCATCGCCGCCATCGGCTTCGGCGGCGGCACCGGCTACGTCATCGAATATGCGGGCGAGGCCGTGCGCGCCCTGGACATGGAAGGGCGCATGACCCTGTGCAACATGTCCATCGAGGCGGGCGCACGCGCGGGCATGATCGCCCCCGACCAGACCACCATCGACTGGCTGCGCGGGCGTCGTCACGTTCCCGCCGACTTCGACACAGCCGCCGCCGACTGGCTGACCCTGGCCTCCGATCCCGGCGCGACCTTCGACAAGGAGGTGACGCTGGACGGCGCCGCCATCCGTCCCATGGCCACCTGGGGCACCACCCCCGACGCGGGCGCCCCCGTTGGAGCCCCGGCGCCCCATCCTCGCTCGGCGTCTGACCAGAAGGCCCTGGACTACATGGGCTTCACCGCCGGCGAGGCGACGACCGGCCACAAGGTCGATGTCGTCTTCATCGGCAGTTGCACCAATGGCCGCCTGCCCGACCTGCGCGCCGCTGCCGACATCCTGCGCGGCCGCAAGGTCCAGCCGGGCGTGCGCATGCTGGTCGTCCCCGGCTCCGAGGCCGTGCGTCGCGACGCCGAGGCCGAAGGCCTGGACCAGGTCTTCATCAACGCCGGCGCCGAATGGCGCATCCCCGGCTGCTCCATGTGCATCGCCATGAACGGCGATTTCGTCGCCCCCGGCCAATTGGCGGTCTCGACCTCCAACCGCAATTTCGAAGGTCGTCAGGGCAAGGGCGCCCGCACCATCCTGGCCAGCCCCGCCACCGCCGCGGCCAGCGCCGTCGCCGGCGTCCTGACCGATCCGCGCGTCTTTCTGTCGGAGGCGGCCCTCCTCATGCAGCCGAGCGCCGCGCGCGCGGCGGTAGGAGCAGAATAATGTCTGAACCGTTTAAAGTCCTGACGTCAAAGACCCTGACCCTGAGCCAGGCCAATATCGACACCGACCAGATCATCCCGGCCCGCTTCCTGACCACCACGTCGCGCGAGGGTCTGGGCGCCCACGCCTTCCATGACTGGCGCTACGAAGCCGACGGTTCGCCCAAGCCCGAGGCGGTGTTGAACCGCATCGATCCGACCGAGCAGCGCATCCTGCTGGCCGGCCCCAACTTCGCCTGCGGCTCTTCGCGCGAACACGCCCCCTGGGCCTTGCTGGACTATGGCTTCCGGGCGGTGATCTCGACCGAGATCGCCGACATCTTCACCTCGAATGCGCTGAAGAACGGCTTCCTGCCCATCGTCGTCGACCAGGCGACCTGGGACGACCTGGCCGCCCATCCCGAACAGCCCGTCACCATTGATCTGGAAGCCGGCGAGATCCGTCGCGGCAACGCCGCCCCCGTCCCCTTCAAGGTCGAGGCCTTCGCCCGCCAGTGCCTGCTCGACGGCGTCGACACCCTCGGCTGGCTGCAGTCGAAACTGCCCTACATCCAGACCTACGAACGCTTCCGTGAACCGGAGACCATCTGATGCCCCACACCCGCACCTTCAACATCGTGGTCCTGCCTGGCGACGGCGTCGGGCCTGAGGTCGCCCTGGCGGCCGAGCGCGTCCTGACCTGCATCGGCGACATCTACGGCCACCGCTTCGAGTTCACCGAGCACCTGATCGGCGGCGCCGCCATCGACGCGACCGGCGAAGCCCTGCCTGAGGAAACGAAAACCGCCTGCCTAGCCTCCGACGCCGTCCTGCTGGGCGCGGTCGGCGGACCCAAATGGGACGGCGCGCCCGTCCGGCCGGAACAGGGTCTGCTGGCCATCCGCAAGGCCATGGGCCTGTACGCCAACCTGCGCCCCCTGCAGGTCTCGCCGGTCCTGGCCCACCTGTCTCCGCTGAAGAAGGAGATCGTCGAGGGCGTCGATCTGATCGTCTTCCGCGAGCTGACCAGCGGCGTCTATTTCGGCGAAAAGACCCGCACCGAAACCAGCGCCTCAGACCTGTGCGTCTATACGGTCGAGGAGATCGAACGCGTCGCCCGCGCCGCCTTCCAGGCCGCCGGCCAGCGTCGCGGCAAGGTCACCTCGGTCGACAAGGCCAATGTCATGGAGACCAGCCGCCTGTGGCGCGAGGTCGTGACCCGCATCCACGCCGAGGAATATCCGCAGATCACCCTGGAGCACGCCCTGGTCGACTCCATGGCCATGCACCTGATCCGCAAGCCGCGCGAGTATGACGTCATCCTGACCGAGAACATGTTCGGCGACATCCTGTCGGACGAGATCTCGGTGCTGGGCGGCTCCATCGGCCTGCTGCCCTCGGCCTCGCTGGGCAGCAGCGGTCCCGGCCTGTTCGAGCCCATCCACGGCTCGGCCCCCGACATCGCCGGTCAGGACCTGGCCAACCCCATCGGCATGGTCCTGTCAGCGGCCATGATGCTGCGTCACAGCTTCGAACTGGAAGACGAGGCGGATTCGATCGAGGCCGCCGTCGCCGCCGTCCAGGCCTCCGGCGCTGTGACGGCTGATCTGGGCGGGGCTCTGGGCACGGTCGAGGCCACCCGCGCCATCGTCGACGCCATCCGCGCCATCCACTGGGCCGCCGCCCGCCATGTGCCGATGCACTGGGCCTGAGCCTCAGCCCATATATCAAAAGAGAAAGGGCGGGCCTCGCGGTCCGCCCTTTTCGTGTTCAGTTGTCGATCAGGCCCTGCAAGGCCACGGCCATCCTCCGCGCCAGCTCCGCCTTCTGCGTCTCGCCCAGCGACGAATAGCCGTCCGACAGCTCGCGTCCGATGGCCATGCCCATGATCAGACCCGCCGCCAGGCGCGCCCGCACCGGCGCATCCGGGCCGCCGATCCACGCGGCCAGAGGGTCAAAGAAGCGATTGTTGGAGGTGCGCTGCATGACGTCCATCGCCTTGGCCGATCCGACGGACCGCAGCAGAATCAGCAGACCGCGCATCTTGGCGCCCGCACCATCATCCTGGCACGGCATGACCTCGCCATAGATGATCTCGCGCGCCAGCCGCTCGCCGAAATCCTCGCGCGGGCCGTCCATCAGGTCGCGCCCGTTCTTGCAACTGTCCAGCACGGCGACGAACAAGTCTTCCTTGGAACCGAAGTAGCGGCTGATCAGGGCCGCATCCACGCCGACGTCGCGCGCGACATCGCGCATGCCGACGTCGTCGTAACTGTCCGAGCAGAACCGCTCCCGCGCCGCCTCCAGAATGGCCTGGCGCGTGGCGTTACGCGGTCGGGGGGCGTCGCAAAGGACCAACGGGCCGTACTCATATAAACCTTATCGTCTATATGGCTTTGTCATCAGGCGTTGACAAGCTGAACCACGATCATCATTAAGTCACCGAACGTTGACTGGCGCTTCCTCCCCCGAAGAGCGCCGGTCTGTTAATGTACGAAAACCCTCCCAACAGGAGAATGCGCCGATGCGCACGGTGAAGATCGCGGTCGCGTCCGTTCTGATGACGGCCGCCCTCTATGGCTGTTCCAAGGGAGGCGAGGCCCCTGCGCCACAGGCGCCCCCCGTCATGGTCGCCACGCCGCTGGCCCGCCAGGTCGTCGACTGGGACGAAGTCACCGGCCGCTTTGAAGCCACCCGTTCGGTCGATGTGCGCGCCCGCGTCGGCGGCTATATCCAGGCGGTCCACTTCAAGGACGGCGACTTCGTGCGTCAGGGCCAGCTGCTCTTCACGCTGGACGCCCGTCCCGCCCAGGCTGCGCTCGCGTCCGCCCAGGCTCAGCTGTCGCAGGCCCAGGCCCAGCTGACCCTGGCCCGCAGCGAGTTCGCCCGCGCCGAGGGCCTGCTGGCCTCGCAGGCCGTGTCGCAAGCCGAGGTCGATTCCAAGCGCGGCGCCGTGGCCCAGGCCCAGGCCGCCGTCTCCGCCGCCAACGCCGCCATCCGCGCCCGTCAGCTGGACGTCGAGTTCACCCGCGTCACCGCCCCGATCGCGGGCCGCGTCTCCGACCGCCGGGTCGATCCGGGCAACCTGGTCGGCGGCGGCTCCTCGGCCGGCGACGTCCCGACCACCATCGTTTCGTCCTCGCCGATCTACTTCGTCTTTGACGGCTCCGAAGCCCTGGCGCTCAAGTATCAGCGCGAAGCCCGCACCGGCGGCCCGGCGCCGATCCGCATCCGCCTGCAAGATGAGACCAGCTACGACCGCGTCGGCACGCTGGACTTCACCGACAACGCCATCGACACGGCTTCGGGCACCATCCGCCTGCGCGCCGTCGTCCCGAACGCCGACGGCTTCCTGAAGCCCGGCATGTTCGGCCAGGCGCAACTGGCCGGCGGCGGTTCCTATCAGGCCCTTCTGGTGCCGGATTCCGCCATCGCCACCGACGCCGCCCGTCGCGTCGTCATGGTCGTCAACGCCGACGGCTCGACCGCCACGCGCGCCGTCCAGACCGGCCCTCTGGTCGATGGCCTGCGCGTCGTCCGTTCGGGTCTGAAGCCGACCGACCGCGTCATCATCGCCGGCGGTCAGCGCATCCAGATGCCGGGCATGAAGGTCCAGCCGAAGAACGGGACCATCGCGCCCGTCGCCCCGCAAGCCGGGTCGGCCCCCGTCACCCAGGCGGCGCCGGCCTCCAGCGCCTCCTTCGCCAACGCGGGCTAAGATAGATGAATATCTCCCGCTTCTTCATCGACCGCCCGATCTTCGCGGGCGTGATCTCGGTGTTCATCACCCTGATCGGCCTGTTCGCCTATCCGATGCTGCCCCTGTCGCAGTACCCGGAGATCGCGCCCCCGACGATCACCATCAACGCGGCCTACCCGGGCGCCTCGGCCGAGACCCTGGCCGAGACCGTGGCGGCCCCCATCGAGCAAGAGGTTAACGGCGTCGAAAAGATGCTGTACCTGACCTCCTCGTCCACCTCGGACGGGGCGGTGTCGATCACCGTCACCTTCCAACCCGGCACGGACCTCGATTCCGCGCAGGTCCTGGTGCAGAACCGCGTCGCCCTGGCCGAGCCCAAGCTGCCCGAGCAGGTCCGCCAGATCGGCGTGACGGTCAACAAGGCCGAAAGCGGCTTCCTGATGATCGTCGGCCTGACCTCGCCGGACGGCAGCCTGGATAACGACTACGTCGGCAACTACGCCAACTCGACGCTGCGGGACCGCCTGCTGCGCATCGACGGCGTGGGCCAGGTTCAGATCTTCGGCGGCGGCAACTATTCGATGCGGATCTGGATCGACCCGGCCAAGGCGGCCGAGCGCGGTCTGACCGGCTCGGACATCGTCGGCGCCCTGCGCGCCCAGAACGTCCAGGCCGCCGCCGGCGCCATCGGCCAGCCGCCCTTCGCCACCAACGCCGCCGCCTTCCAGCTGCCGGTTCAGGTTCAGGGCCGTCTGTCCGACCCCGATCAGTTCGCCGACGTGGTCATCAAGACCGACGCCCAGGGCCGCGTGACCCGCGTCCGCGACGTCGCCCGCGTCGAACTGGGCGCCCAGGACTACGGCATCCGCGGCTTCTTCGACGGCCAGCGCGGCGTCGGCATCGCCGTCGTCCAGCAACCGGGCGCCAACGCCTTGGCCACCGCCAACCGCGTCCTGGCCGAGGTCGAGGCCGCCAAGGCCGAGCTGCCCGCCGGCATGGCCGCCTCCATCCCCTACAACCCGACGGAATTCGTCGCCGCCTCGGTCACGGCGGTTCAGCACACCGTGTTCGAAGCCGTCGTCCTGGTGGCCCTCGTCGTCCTGATCTTCCTGCAGACCTGGCGCGCGGCCATCATCCCGATCATCGCCATCCCGGTCGCCCTGGTCGGCACCTTCGCGGTTCAGCTGGCCCTGGGCTATTCGATCAACTCCCTGTCGCTGTTCGCCCTGGTTCTGGCTGTCGGCATCGTCGTCGATGACGCCATCATCGTGGTCGAGAACGTCGAGCGATACCTGAGACAAGGCCTGACGCCCAAGGAGGCCGCCTATCGGTCCATGCAAGAGGTCTCCGGCGCCCTGATCGCCATCGGCCTGGTGCTGACGGCGGTGTTCGTGCCGACCGCCTTCGTGCCCGGCATCCCCGGCATCTTCTATCGCCAGTTCGCCGTCACCATCGCCTCGGCGACGCTGATCTCGCTGGTCGTCTCGCTGACCCTGTCGCCTGCCCTGGCCGCCCTGCTGCTCAAGCCGCATCAGGACCACCATGAGCGCAAGCCGGGCCTGTGGGGCACGGTCCTCTATTACCTCGGCTGGGCCGGCGCCAAGTTCAACCAGGGCTTCGACTGGCTGTCGGACAAGTACGGTCGTCTGACCGCCCGTCTGGTGCGTTCGCTGATGCTCGTCGCGATCATCTATGTGGGCCTTCTGGCCATCACCGGCTGGCGTCTGGTGGACACCCCGTCGGGCTTCATTCCCGAGCAGGATCAAGGCTTCCTGATCGGCGTGGTGCAACTGCCCGCGGGTGCCTCGCTGGACCGCACCCAAGCCGTAATGGAACGCGCCAACGACATCATCCGCAAGACGGAAGGCGTCGACGGCACCGTGGCCTTCGCCGGTCTGGACGGCTCCAGCTTCTCGTTCGGCTCCAACGCCGCGACGCTGTTCATCCGCCTGGACGCGTTTGAGAACCGCACCAAGGAACAGGCCGCCACGGCTCTGGCCGGCGCCATCACCGGCGCCACCGCCGGCATCGAGGACGCCAACATCTTCGTCATCGCTCCCCCGGCCGTCCAAGGCCTGGGCAACGGCAACGGCTTCAAGATGATGATCCAGGACCGTTCCGGCGCGGGCTACCGCGCGCTGGAGGGCGCCACCTTCGCCATGATGGGCGGCGCGGCCCAGATCCCGAATGAAGTGCAACAGGTCTTCTCGACCTACAACACCGGCTCGCCGCGCATCGCCGCCGACATCGACCGCAACAAGGCCCTGATGATGGGCGTCCAGCCCTCGGCCGTGTTCGACACTCTCGGCGTCTATCTCGGCTCGTCCTACATCAACGACTTCAACCTGCTGGGCCGCACCTTCCGCGTCACCGCTCAGGCTGAACCCTCGTCGCGGGACGACATCGCCGACATCGCCAACCTGAAGACCCGCTCGGCCACCGGCGCCATGGTGCCGATCGGCGCCGTCGCCAACCTGCGCGAGGACTCCGGTCCGGCCCGCGTCGTCCGCTTCAACCTGTTCCCGGCTTCCGAGCTTCAGGGTCAGGCCGCGCCGGGCGTCTCGTCCGGCGAGGCTCTGAAGACGATGGAAAACCTGGCGGCTCAGGCTCTGCCGCAAGGCTTCAGCTACGAGTGGACCGAACTGGCCCTGCAAGAGAAGCAGGCCTCGGGCGGCGCCTCCATGATCTTCGTCATGGCCGTGGTCTTCGTCTTCCTGGTTCTGGCGGCCCAGTATGAGGCCTTCACCCTGCCGCTCGCGGTGGTGCTGATCGTCCCCATGTGTCTGCTGGCGGCCATGATCGGCGTGAACATTCGAGGTCTGGACAACAACATCCTGGTCCAGATTGGCCTGGTCGTCCTGATCGCCCTGGCGGCCAAGAACGCCATCCTGATCGTCGAGTTCGCCAAGCAGGCCGAAGAAGAAGAGGGCATGGATCGCTTCGAAGCGGCGATCTACGCCGCCAAGGTGCGCCTGCGTCCGATCCTGATGACCTCCTTCGCCTTCATCTTCGGCGTCATGCCGCTGATGCTGGCGACCGGCCCCGGCGCTGAAATGCGCCAGTCGCTGGGCACGGCGGTCTTCTCCGGCATGTTGGGCGTGACCTTCTTCGGTCTGATCTTCACCCCGGTCTTCTACGTCATGATGCGCTGGCTCGCGGGCAAGCTGCCCAACTCGCCCGAGAAGCCGCGCGAGCTGCCGACCACCTACGGCACGCCGCCTCATGACCCGTACGACCCCACCGACCCCGCGCCGACGGCCCCGACGACGGCCAGCCCGCGCCTGGGAGACGCCTGATGAACCGTAAAGCCCTTTCCTTCCTGACCGCCTCCAGCGCCGCGCTTCTGCTCGCCGCCTGCGCGGTCGGGCCCAAGGCGCCGGACCCCACGGTCCCGGCGCTGGGCCAAGGCGCCTTCATCGGCTCGCAATCCGCCTCGGTTTCGACCGAGGCCGCTCGCGGCGACTGGTGGCGGCTCTATAACGACGCCACGCTGGACGGTCTGATCCAGCAGGCGCTGACCGAGAACAACGAGCTTGAGGCGGCCGCAGCCAATCTGCGCGCCGTCCGGGCCTCGCTGTCCGAGGCCCGCGCCGGTCGCCTGCCTTCGACGAACGCCAACGCCGCCTTCAACCGCAGCCAGGCCTCGACCATCACCAACCCGGCGGCCAACGGCGCCAAGCTGGACGACGTCGACACCTACAGCGTCGGTCTGGACGTCTCCTACGAGGTCGACCTGTTCGGCCGCGTCGAGTCGACCGTCCGCGCCGCCCGCGCCGACGCCGCCGCCGCCGCCGAGGCGCTGGAGGTGGTGCGGATCACCGTCGCCGCCGAAACCGCCCGGGCCTATGCCGACACCTGCTCGGCCAACGCCCAGATCGCGGTGGCCGAACGCACCATCGACCTGCAAGGCAAGACCGTCGACCTGACCCAGCGCCTGCTGGACGGCGGTTCCGGCAATGGACTGGATGTGGCCCGCGCCCGCGCGGCTCTGGAATCCACCCGCGCCAGCCTGCCGCCGCTGCGGGCCCAGCGCGACGGCGCCCTCTATCGTCTCGCCACCCTGACCGGGCGCACCCCGGCCGAGGCCAGCGAGGCGGCGCGCGGTTGCCAGTCGCCGCCGCAGCTGTCGCAGCCGATCCCGGTCGGCGACGGCGCGGCCCTGCTGGCTCGTCGTCCCGACGTGCGTCAGGCCGAGGCCCGTCTGGCCGCCGCCGCCGCCCGCGTGAACGTGGCCACCGCCAGCCTCTATCCGTCGATCAGCCTGGGGGGCTCGCTGGGCTCGACCTCGCTGGACTCCTCGGATCTAGGCAAGGACGCCAACTTCCGCTTCAGCGTCGGTCCGCTGATCAGCTGGAACTTCCCCAACATCGCCGTGGCCCGCGCCCGTATCAAGCAGACCGGCGCCCTGACCGACGCGGCTCTGGCGACCTTTGACCAGACCGTGCTCACGGCCTTGCAGGAAACCGAGACGGCGCTCAGCGCCTACGCCAACGAACTGGACCGTCGCACAGCCCTGCGCACCGCGCGGGATCAGGCGGCGACCGCAGCCCGCTTGTCGCGCCTGCGTTTCGACGCCGGCGCCGACAGCTTCCTGACGGTGCTGGATTCGGAACGGACCCTGGCCGGCGCCGACGCGACGCTGGCCGCTTCGGAAGCCCAGGTCGTCACCTACCAGATCGCCCTGTTCAAGGCGCTGGCGGGTGGCTGGGATCAGGTGCCCAATCCCGAAGCCTGATCCTCGGATCATCGCTGAAAACAGAAACGCCCGGCAGGTTCGACCCCGCCGGGCGTTTTCTTTTGAGCCATGTCGCACGATTTTCGCGCCTACAGACGTGACCCCGGCCCGAATAATGCTCTAGGGAGGAAGCCGTGACCCTTCCCGCCGCGCCCTCCCCCGCCGCCGAGATCGTCGCCGAGGCTTCGCCCGCGACGGCGCTGACCCATGCCCGACGGGTCGTGGTCAAGAT
>NZ_JACARP010000054.1:0-43036 GCF_013386595.1 Brevundimonas sp. P7753
CCGGATGGGGGGTCGGTATCATGGCGGTGTCCTTCCGCTCCACCACGGAGCGCCCGCCGCCGGCCTTCCTTTCCCTTCTGGCGGGGTTGAAGCCGCCCTGGCCCCACGGCAGGCTGGGCCCATGAAATGGCTCCTGATCGGCTTCGCCCTTCTGTTGTGTCCGGCGGTCGCCAAGGCCGATCCGTGCGAGGGCCGTCTGCCCGATCGCGCCGGCCAGACCTTCTCCGGCGTCGTCCGGTACGTCGGCGACGGCGACAGCCTGTGCGTCGGTCCCGGCGCCGATCCGTCGACCTGGATCGAAGTCCGGCTCTCTGATTTCGATGCGCCCGAATTGCACAGCCCGAACGGACGGGCAGCCCGTTACCGGCTGTCGACGCTCGCGCGGGGTCGGACCCTGAACTGCGTCGCGGTGCGCGGCCGGAACGGCCGGGTCATCGTCTACGACCGGGTCATCGCGGCGTGCCGCCTGAACGGTCGCGGGGTCGGCGACCTCCTACGGGCGGCCGGAGGCCAGGAGGGCGGCAACCAGCCGCCGCGCCTCGACCGGCGCCCGAATATGCGATGACCCTGAACCGGATCCCCCGGAGACTGTGGGATAGTCCGGTGCCGACCGTCCTGACTTAAAGCGGCGGTTGTAATAGGCCTGTGTGAACCCCGGGGGCGGGAGGCGCCTCCTCGAAACACCCGATCGCGGTCGAGCGTCATAGGTCGGTCGGGCGCAGGAACTTCAGCGTTCCGAGGGCCCGTCAGCAAAATTTCGCACGAGCCTCGCCCGGACCTCATCGAACCACGCTTGATCCACGGGACCGGCATTGCGTCGGACGGGAGGTGCGCGTGCCCGGTCGGGACGCCGTTTGAACTTGACCACGGGGGAACGACGGTGGGATGTTCATCCTCTACGAGTTGCTCAGGCGCCCCCGCGGGGGGTCACGGATCGCGAAATGCCGGATGCCTGAATCGATCTACGAGTTTGACTGGAGCCGCACCCCCATAGGGCCGAAGGCTTCCTGGCCTCCTGCACTGCTGACCTCGTATCAGATCATGATGGATACCGCGTTCGCCGCGTGTGCGACGTGGGGGCCGGAACGAACCCTGATGTACAACGCCGCCTACATTCCCGTTCTCGGCGACAAACACCCTTCCGCCCTCGGCCAGCCGATCGACAGGGTCTGGCATGAAGTCTGGAATGATATTCGGCCGTTCGTTGAGCGGACCCTGGCCGGGGGGCGGGTCTATCTGGAAGACCTGCCCCTGATCCTGAACCGCTCGGGCGTTCCGGAAGAGACGTACTGGACGTTTTCCTACAGCCCGCTCCGCGACGGTGAGGAGATCATGGGCATACTGGATATCGCGATCGAAACAACCAGCCGCATCCATGCAGAACGACATCGCCAGCTGCTGGTGGAAGAGAGCGGGCATCGCGTCAAGAACACCCTCGCCCTGGTTCAGGCGATCGCGCGCCGCAGCCTGAAGGACGTCGATTGGGAAACGGCGGCTGATTTCGAGAACCGGTTGCTGGCGCTCGCCCGGGCCCAGGACGTCCTTCAGATGAAGGCCTTCCAGGGCGGAGATCTCGGCAGGGTCATATCGCTGGCGCTTGGACATCTGACGCGTGAGCGTTTCGAGTTCGACGGCCCGCCGGTCGATCTGTCCCCGCGCGTCGCGCAAACGGTCTCGCTGGTCGTCCACGAGCTCGCGACCAACGCCTACAAATACGGCGCGCTGTCGGTCTCCGGGGGGCGACTGAGCGTCCATTGGACCGTCGATGAAGGGCGGCTCGCCCTGACCTGGACGGAGCGGGGCGGCCCTCCCGTCGTGGCGCCTGCAAAATCGGGTTTTGGGTCAAAGCTTATACGACGCGGCCTCACCGGCGCCGGCGGCGCTGAACTCACCTACGATCCCGACGGCTTCTCCGCCGTGTTTTCGGCGCCCGTCGTTCGGCTGAAGGACGATTGAGACCAGGGCTGTTCTGACCTGGCCGGGCCCCTGTTCCGCGGACGAGACGCGCAAGTTGAAATCTGGCGGCCGCAGCCGGAGTCGCGTCCGTACGTCGAGCGCCGAGATAATAGGCGCTATTCACCCGGAAGAAGCGCATGTCTCCTCGCCGCAACACAAAGCGCGCCCGGGTGCATCCTGCAGCCGTGGACACGCGTGGAACCTGATCATGAAAAAGACCAAGGCTCCTTCGGTCGTTCTGGTGGTGGAAGACGAACTGATGCTGCGGATGCGCGCCGTGGATATTGTGGAGGACGCCGGCTTTATTCCGGTCGAGGCCGTGAACGCGGACGAGGCCATCGAAATCCTCGAGTCGCGCGATGACATCGCCGTTCTGTTCACCGACATCCAGATGCCGGGAAGCATGGACGGGCTGAGGCTCGCCCACCTCGTTCACTCCCGTTGGCCCCACATCAAGATCATCCTGGTGTCCGGGCAGATCGCGGTCACCGAGGCCGACAAGCCTGAGGACAGCCGGTTCTTCGCCAAGCCGCTCGAGATCCAGCAAATGATCCTGGAACTCCAGGGGATGGTCGGGCGCGGCGCACTGAAGGTGCTGCCCACGCTCTCCGCCGAGAACGGGTCCTTGACCAAGGAGAACAAGGAGCTTCGCTATCAGCTGCAGCAGGCCGGCGCCCATGCCAAGGCCCTGCTCCTGAAAACGGTTCTCGATACAGAGAAGCAGCAGCTGATCATCGACGAGAACCAGCCTCTTCAGGACGCCCTGACCACTGAAAACGACAGTCTCAAGCTGGCGCTGGAACAGGCCGGGATCGACGCCAATGCGCTGTTGGTCCAGGCCGGCATCGAAGCCGAGGAACGAGACGCCGCAGGAAAACTGCAGAACCTGATCCATGCGGAGCTGCACCACCGCATCAAGAACATGCTCGCGACCGTGGGCGCGATCACCGACCAGAGCCTGCGCACCGCGACCAGCATGACCCACGCGCGGTCGGCGATCGACGGGCGGTTCGCGGCCCTGGCGCGCGCCCACGATCTTCTGACACGCGCCAGCTGGGAGAACGCGACGATCGACAGCACCGTGCGAAGCGCGGTCGAGCCGTTTGACCAGGGGGGCGGCCGGTTCACCATCGCCGGGGAGGACATAAGGATCACCTCCAGTTCGGTCATCGCCTTCGCGATGACGCTGAACGAGCTCTGCACCAACACGACGAAATTCGGGGCCCTGTCGCTGCCTGCGGGCCAGGTCCGGCTGGAATGGCGGATCGAGGAGGACCGCCTTCGGCTTGAGTGGGCCGAGTCCGGCGGACCGCCGGTGGTCGAACCGACACGCCGGAGTTTCGGGACGCGCATGATCACCTCATTGGGTCAGCAGCTCAAAGGCCAGGTTGAGCTCGACTACAGGCCGACCGGATTCGTCTACCGCCTCGACGTGCCGCTCGAGTCGCTGACCACCAAATGGGACCGTCGGTCCTGACGGCCGGGCGGTTGTTGCCCGTTGCGCTCGAAGGCGCGAGTCGACCAGCGACCCCGCGCGGGCCGCTAGGTGTGTTGGAAGGCCCGGCCACGGTCGCCCATCAACACCCAGTCGGCGGTGGTGGGCCGATATCCCTTGCCAAAGGCCTGAGCGAAACCGAGCACGACGAGCTCCGCCCCCTGCGGCATGCTCGAACGGAATACTCCGGCCGGCGGAACCGGGGGCAGCGTGCTGGGCCGCGCCTGGCCGCCTCCACGATCAGGCGGATCGAGGACGGCGTCGCTCACCGGGACAGGAACATGGGCAGCGTGCATTCCGCGAGCAGGGTTCGCGTGACGCCTCCGAACAGCAGTTCTGTCGTGCGGGGGTGGCTGTAGGCGCCAACGACCAGGAGATCGGCGTGCAGATCCGCACACTGTTCCCAGATCACGTCAGCGACAGGCGCGCCGTCGGAGTCGACGCGCCTGACGAGGGCCGTCACATCGTGACGCTCAAGGTGACGGGTGATCTCCGCGGTCGAATCCTCGCCGGTCCGGTCGTTTCGCTCGTCGTCGACGGCGAGAACGACGACCTGTGTCGCGGCCAGGAGGAAAGGCAGGGCGTCGTTGACCGCCCGCCGGACCGCCCGGCTTCCGTTCCAGGCGACCACCACGGTCTGGCCGACCGCTTCGGCCCTCCAGGCGTTCGGGATGAGCAGCACGGGCGTACCGGTCGCCAGAAGCAGGCGCTCGCCCGTCCATCCATCCGGCAGGTCGCGGGGCTTGGGATGGCCGGCGACGATCAGATCGCAATGCAGGGAGCGAAGCGCCGCCCCCTGATCCAGGGCGTCGCGCCAGACCACTCTGAACTCCGAGCTCACGGCAAGCGCGCCGGCCAGGCCCGAGAAGGCGCGACCGGCGGCCAGGACGTGCTCCTCGTCGGCCCGTCGATGGCGCTCGGCCACGTGCCTGACGCTTTCGCCCCTGGCGTAGCTTTCGGAAGGGTGGACGGGCTCTCTTTGAATGCCGTAGACGCCCACCAGATGAGCCTCCTGGCGTCGGGCGAGACGCGCGGCGTGGAGCGCCACTCCCTGACCCTGTTCTGTCGCGTCCATGACGACGGCGATGTCTTTCCAGGTCGAAATCACAACATGCCTCCCTTGAACTCCATTCGTGGGACCGGGGGGCGAGAACGGCGGGTTGGATCTCGCCGCATTGACTCTCGCCGATCGACCCGACTCTCGCCGATCGACCCGGCGGCCGGCGCAGCCCCACCGGGTTGCGCCCGTGAAAAGCCACGGTCCTGACCGCGACCGCCCGGGGACAGACCTCAGGACCTCGACGGCCTGTTCGCCTCAATCCAATGGCGCGTTTCCGCCAGCCAGGTGCGAACCTGGGCCAGCGCCTCGTCCCGACCCAGCTCGTAGCGCTGTTGGAGACTGGCGGTCAGCTCGGCGGCATCCGTCTCGACCGACTCAAGCAGGTCCTGGGCCTCAGCCTGGCCCTCTTGCACACGGACGCGCAGATCGCCCCAACGGTCCTGCAAGGCGGCATTGAACCGCAACCACTGGGCCTCGATCAGGGCCTGAGGTTGCCGATCCGCACGCCAGCGCTCGAGCCGTTCGCCGGCCTGCTCAAGCGACAAACCGAATTCCCGCTGCAGGACGCCGGTGATCTCGGTGAGTTCGCCCTCGATCACGCCCTTACGGTCATTGAAGGCCTCGGACCACAACTTATGGATACGGCCCGAGATGATCTTCCACTGGCCCTCGACTTCATGCTTGTTGACCATTTTCGTGCTCCTTTGGAATTTGCGAAGGGTTCTGTGGATCCGGCGACGCGGAGCGGGAAGCTCGGCGTATGGCGGCTGCGCTCATGTCGGATGCGCCCATGTCGAGTGTGTCGCGTCGAGTGCGGCCGTGCTCACTGCGCGCGGCCAAGGCGTCGCAGGCCGAGCGCGACGGCCAGAAGAAGCGCCCCCCGAAACAGCAGGCTGATCCCCACCGCGGCCGCCAGGAAGCCGAGCGCACTTACAGGATCAGCAAACAGGACCGCCAACCCCAGAACCAGATCGAGGACGCCAAGGAGCAGGTTCCAGCCGCGACCGGAGGCGTTGCGAAACGCGATCCAAAGCTGGAAAATCCCGGCCAGGACCAACCAGACGCCGATCAGGAAAACGACCGACAGGGCCCCCGCGAAGGGATCGAACAGGATCAGGACGCCGGCCAGCGCCGCCAGGACGCCGAACGGGATCGTCCAGCCGGCGGTGGGTCGGGCGGAGACCCCGGCGATGATCGCCAGGACGCCATAGGCGGTCAATGTGATCCCGGTCACCAACCCGGCCGCGAGACCGGCGACAACCGGATTCGCCAACGCGAAGACGCCCAGGATGATCGTGCCGATCCCGTATGCAAGGATCCAGACCCAGCCATTGGGCGTGGACCTGCCCGAGCCAGGCGCGGAGTTGGGGAGCAACATGACCATTGTCCTTGGGTGGTGTCGATCAGATAGAAGCGGGTCACGACGCCGTCACGGCGCCCAGCCCGAGGAGGCCTGTTTCAGCGATCAGGACGAACGGATTTTCGGAACGATCCGCCAGCTCGAAGGCCGCCACGAGGAACGGCTATAAGTGAGACCTGGAGTTTCAGCAATCGATTTGAGCGGCGCGCACGGCCGCCTTTCACCGTCGCTGCGAGACGCCGATTCAGCCACCCGGGCAGGGCCAGGCCGGACCAGGGCCGCGCGACCGGTTTGTTCCGGGGACGCCTGGCAAAAGGAGGCCGGCCCGGGCCCACCTTGCGCGAACAGGCCGAGGTTGACAGCGCCAGGGCCGCCGTCTGTTGTCGGACATGACCACACGCCGCGCCGATGCCGTTCAGAACCGTATTCAGCTGCTCCGGGCCGCGGAGAGCGTGTTCCTGGAATTCGGTGTCACCGCGCCGCTGGACCTGATCGTGGACCGGGCCAAGGTCAGCCGGGCCACGCTGTTCCGCAATTTCGCCGATCGTCAGGCATTGACCATGGCGTTGCTGGAATTGGCTCTACAGGAAGTTCAGGAAGCCGCCGACGCGGTCGCGGATCGCGACGATGGGCTGTTGGTCGTCCTGCGGTTCATCGCCGATCGCGTGGCGTTTCGCGCGCCGCTCCATGAGTATTGGCACACCAGCAACCCGCATCTTCCCGAAATCCAGGCCGCTTTGGACCGGCTCGTTTCGATCTTCGCGGCGCCTGTAACGCGTGCCGTCAAGGCTGGCCTGTGCCGCGAGGATCTGATGCCGACCGATTTCGTCCCCTTGGTGACGATGATGAGCACACTGGTCTTCGGGCGCACAGCTGAGGAACGGCGGCTTCTGGCCGACCGCAGTTGGCGGCTGATGCTTGACGCGCTGAAATACAGCGGGTCGGAGGAGGTCTGAGGCGGGCGTGGGCTCCAGGGACGTACTGCAGGCCGGATCCCGCTATCAGACATCCCGGGGACAGCCTGATGGACGCCGGAGCTTCGGGGCGGTTCGAGAATGCGGCGCATCCGTGTTTGGTGTCTAGCGAGCCGACCCTGCCAACCGCTCGACGATGAAGTCGTCCACGGTCCGCGTGTAGTCGCCCGCAAGGCCGAGCGTGTCATTGACCTCGCGATGGGTGAGGTCGACCGGCAGGGTCACCGTCCGCCGGCCGGCGCCGGCGGTCATGCGCGCGAACGCCCCGGCTTCCTCGCAGGGGTGATCGGGGCGCCGCGTCGAGCAGACCACGAGCATCGGCGTCGCCGCCGGGGTCCATTGGCGGGAGGGCGAGGCGCGGTGCCAGTCGTCGGGGTCCGCGCCGAACGCCTCGTCATAAAGGCGGGGATGCCGACGGGTCAGGACCGCCTCTACGTCGAGGACGGCGGTATCGAGGATGACCGCTCCCGCCAGGGGGCGGCCCACCATCTCGGGTCGGGCCGCCAGCAGGGCGGCGATATGGCCGCCGGCCGAATGCCCCATCAGGATCATCGCCCCGGGATCGCCGCCCCAGGCTGACGCGCGGTCCGCGATCTGGCGAACCGCCTCCGCGACGTCCGTGGCCTGTTCGTAGGCCGTGGCCTCCGGCAGGAGCCGGTAGTTGACGCTGACGAGGATGTAGCCGGATGCCCACGCCGGCCAGGCCGTTGATCACGATCTGGCCGCCGGCGACGCCGAGTGTGCCCAGGGCGGCCCCGCGGTCGTAGCTGCGACCCGATCGGAGCCGCAGCCAGGATTCAAGGGCGGCGAAGGCCAGGGCGACGCCGAGAAACAGCAGGGCGTGCTCTCCGCGCATGCTCAGCCGCCCATGCCCATGGAGCGCCCGAAGGCGGCGATCTCGCCGTGCGCGATATAGCCGTTGCGGTCGAGGTCGGCGGCGGCGAAGCGCTGGGCGCCGACGGCGCGGAACTCGCCAAGGTCAATGGCGCGGTCGTTGTTGCGGTCGATATTGCGCAGCGACTGAAGCGCGTCACGGCTGGGGCGACGGCGCTCGCGCGAGCCGCCTTCCGGCCGAAGGGCGCGCGCTTCCGACAGGGTCAGGCGGCCGTCGCTGTTCGCATCGGCCCGGGCGAACAGGCCCTCTCGGGAGGCGTGGAACTCGGCGGGCGACAGCACGCCGTCGTTGTTCAGATCGGCGCGGGCGAACAGGGCCTCGGCCATGGCCGGGCGCGATTGGGCCAGCGCCGGCGCGGCGGCCAGGATCAGGCCGAGCGCGGCGAAGGGCATGATGAGCTTCATGGGATCTCTCCGGGAAAGGAACCCCGGTCGTCGGGGACGACCGGGGCATTTGGACGGCGGTTCGTGGGGGGGCTTCGTCACCGTCCGAAACGGGATGGTCAGTCAGGGCGGGTGCGGACGACCGTGCTCGAACGGGAGGCGCCGCTGTTGGTCGTGACGCCGCGGGTGATCACGGCGCCGCTTTCGTCCCGATAGACGTCGACGTCGCGCTCATAGCCGTAGCCGCCCGAGGTCTGGACTTCGGAGGAGCGGCTGTAGCCGTTCTCGTCCACGGTCACCTGGCCCGTGCGGGTCTGGGTGTTTCCCGCCGGGCCCGTGTGGGTCGCGGTCGTGGCGTAGCCGTCCCCGGTCGCGACGGTGGTGCGGCTGCGCGAGCCGGAATACGGCTGACCGTCGACCGTGCCGGACCGCGACACCGTGGTCGAGCCCGGGCTGCGATAGATTTCGGCGTTGCGGGTGGCGCTGTGGTTGGGGCCGCTGACGGTGACCGAGCGGCTGCGCGAGCGGGACTGGGCGTCGGCGCTCTCGGCCGTGACGGCGACGCCGGCGAGAGCCAGGATCGCCGCCGAGGCGGCGACCATCGCGCGCCGGGACAAGCTGGTCGGAACAGGTTCGTGGGAGGTCATCAGATCTGCCTTTTGTTTGGGACCGGCTGAACCGGACGCCCTCACCATGCACCCGCCGCAGGCCACGGGTTTTTCACGGCGGCGCCAGTGCGTAACAGCATGTATCCGCCACTGGCCCCCGCCCCTCCCCTGCGCCAAGGTTGCGCATGGCCCAGGGTGCGCTTGTCTATATCGTCGAGGACGATCCGGAGATCCGGCGGCTGGTCTGCGACCTGCTGGCGCGCGAGGACTTCCGCTGCGAGGCCGCCGCCGACGGCGCGGCCTTCTGGGCCCTGTTCGAACGGCGCACGCCGGACCTCGTCATTCTCGACATCATGATGCCCGGCGAGGACGGGCTGTCGATCTGCCGGCGGCTGCAGGGCGACAGCCATGTGCCGGTCCTGATCGCCTCTGCCCGCGGCGAGGCGCTGGATCGCGTCGTCGGCCTGGAGGTCGGGGCCGATGACTATCTCGCCAAACCCTTCGAACCGCGCGAACTGGTCGCCCGCGTGCGCGCCCTGCTGCGCCGCCGCGACCGGCTCGCACCCCCGGACTCGCCCCGTGTCTACGCCTTCGCGGGATGGCGGCTCGATCTGGCGACCCGGGCCCTGACCGACCCCGCCGGCGGCCCGCTGGAGCTCACCGCCGGGGAATTCGACCTTCTGGCCTCCCTGCTCGCCCGACCGCGAACGATCCTGTCGCGGGACGACCTGATGGACATGCTGAAGGGGCGGACCGCCGATGCTTTCGACCGGTCGATCGACATCCAGGTCTCCCGCCTCCGCCGCAAGCTCGGCGACGATCCGCGGGAGCCGCGCCTGATCCGCACCGTCCGGAACGCCGGCTATCTGTTCACCGCGGACGTCGAGGCGCTTTCGTGACGCGTCCCGGCCTTTCGCTTTCGACCCGTCTGACCCTCGCCGTCGTGGTGGTCCTGGCCGTGGTCCAGATCCTCGGTCTGATCGGCTTCGTCAACCTCCAGCGCGAAAGCGGCCGGGGCTGGCGCTTGCCGCTCCCGTCCCGCATCGCCGCGGCGGCGGACTTGCTCGATCGCACGCCGACGCGGGAGCGCGATCTGCTCCTGATCGCCATGAACGGCGACCAGACGCGGTTCTTCCTGACCACGAACGCCCCGCCAGGGTATGTGGAGCGCCCCGGGGTCGGGCCGGGCGTGTTGTCGGCCTATGGCTCCGCCCTGCAAGGTCGCGCGGTTCGCATCCTGGCGCCCGAGATCAGACAGGAGCGCTGGCGACCGCTGCTGCGGGAGCGACCCGCCTACGCCTTCTCGGTGCAACTGGCCGATGGCCAGCGGCTGGTGGTGGCGCCGGGGTCGTTTCAGCGGCGCAGAGTCCGGCTGGCGGCCCTTCTCGTCCTGAACCTTATCATCGGCCTGGCCGCGGCCTTGCTGGTCTGGGGCACCATCCGCGGGGCGACCCGCCCGTTGCAGGTCATCGCCGAGGCTGCGGATGGCTTCGCCGCAGACCTGAACGCACCGCCGATGGACGAGGGGGGGCCGGTCGAGGCCCGGCAGGTGGCCTTGGCCTTCAACCGGATGCGCGCTGAAATCCGCCGGCTGATGGCCGAACGCATACGCATGCTGGCGGCCGCCGCCCATGACGTAAAGACGCTTCTCACGCGCCTGAGACTGCGTGTCGCCCTGATCGCCGACGAGGCGCAGCGGGACCGCGCCGACCGGGACATCGCCCTGATGGCCACACTGCTGGACGACGTGTTGCTGGTCGCCAGGGGCGAGGAACGGCCGGCGATCGTCGCTCCGGTGGACCTCCCGCCGCTGCTGGAGGATATGGCTCGGGAGCGTCGGTCGCTCGGACAGGCGGTGGCGACGGGTCCCATGCCGGGCTCCGCCCTGGTTCTGGCCGACGCGGCGGGCTTGCGGCGGGTGCTGGAGAATCTGATCGAGAACGCAGTCTTGTACGGCGGCGGCGCGGATCTGGAACTGCGCGACGCCGGGGCCGCGTGGCGTGTCGCGATCGTCGACTATGGGCCCGGCCTTGAGGACGCCTTCGAGCCGGACGCGTTCGAACCCTTCTCACGGGGGGAAGCCTCGCGGAGCCGGGAAACCGGCGGAACCGGTCTGGGCCTGTCGATCGCCCGCTCACTGATCCGGCAGATGGGCGGAGAAATCTTCCTGGAGACGACGCCGGGCGGCGGGCTGACCGTGGTCGTGGCGTTGTCGGCTCCGTCCAGCCCGCCGACGTGACGACGGTCGCGGGGCGCTCGTCCTGGCCACGGCGCGAGGGCTCGACTCCCGGTACAGCGGGGCCCGACGGCAGCAGATCCGAGATTGGATGGGCGCCCGAAGGGGGGCTGAACTCACGCGCCTTCGTCGCCATGGCGTCGGCCGCGATGGCGACGCCGGGCGTTCAGCTTCCTGCGTATCCGCCAACCCAGTTCGCGGTGTCGTGACTCGGCCCAGGCGGTCAGGCTTCGAAGGGCTGCCGACGGGGCTCTCCATTTGAGAACGTCAGGCATTGGGTCTCCAGAGCGCGAAGCACGCGCACCGCAATCTGACCATCGGCGTCGTCTATGCCAGCGACCAGCTCGTCCCGCAGGCGGTCGAGCGCCTCATCCAATTTGAGGGACAGGGCACGGCCCAACTCGGTCAAGTGCAGGGTCTTGGCGCGGCCATCGGACAGGTCCTTGCGTCGCTCCAGCAGACCATCCCGCTCAAGTTGAGTGACCGATCGCGCAATGGCGGCCGGATCAAGCGTCGACTCCTTGGCCACATCTTGCTGGCGGATACCATCGCCCAGCCGGGTGATCACAAGCAGGATCGCCGCCGTGGACAGGGAGACGCCCAACTGCGCCAGGGCCGTTCCAGCCGCGCGTTGCCAAGCGCGACCCGCAGGCAGGATCGTCCAGGTCAGCGTCCTTCGCCAATCTTCGCCTTCTCGAAATGACATATGGCGTAAGTCCCATCCTTGATACGCCCAGCGCACGTCTGGTCCGCATTCTCCCTGTCGGCGTGACAACCCAAGCTGACAGTTGTCAACGCCTCGTCGCATCAGCCTTGGACGTCAGTCGCAACCACTATTGTTGATGCGTCAATCAATTCCTATATTCCCACGCATCATCAATTAATCCGTCCCGCCCGTAGGGCGGACGGACGGCATGGAGAGCGGGATGGGCAGGCTTAAGGGCAAGGTGGCGATCATCACCGGCGCGGCGCAGGGCATGGGCGCCTCGCACGCAAGGCGCTTCGTGGCCGAGGGCGCGCGGGTCGTCCTTTCAGACCTGAACGAGGCAGGCGGCGCTGCGCTGGCCGATGAATTGGGCCGTTCGGCGCTATTCGTGCGGCACGACGTGACGCGGGCGCAGGACTGGACCCAGGTCGTTGAGCGGACCGAAGCTGCTTTTGGTCCCCCGACGGTCCTGGTCAACAATGCCGGCGTGCTCGGCCCGATCGCCAGGACGTCCGATATTTCCGAAGAAGATTATCTGAAGGTCTGCGCGATCAACCAGACGTCTGTGTTCCTGGGCATGAAGGCGGTCATTCCATCGATGCTGAAGGCGGGCGTGGGTTCGATCGTCAACATCTCCTCCATCGCCGGCATCGTCGCCAATTACGGCTTTCCCAGCCTGGCTTACGTCGGCAGCAAATTCGCGGTCCGAGGCATGAGCAAGGCGACGGCGATCGAATATGGCCCGAACAACATTCGCGTGAACTCTGTTCACCCCGGCTTCATCCGCACGCCGATGATGGCCGAGGCGACAGATGAGGAGGGGGGCGACGCACTCGTGCAAATCCCGCTGCGTCGCATCGCCGATCCCGCCGAGGTCAGCAATCTGGTGCTGTTCCTCGCCTCGGACGAGGCCTCCTATATCACCGGCGCCGAACATGTCGTCGATGCGGGCATGACGGCCCAGTGACCAATATCGCGAAGGACAAGGACATGGATCAGGACTTCGCAGGCAAGGTGGCGATCGTCACCGGCGCCGCCTCGGGCATCGGCGCGGCGACGGCCCGCAGGCTCGCGGCCTCGGGCGCGGCGGTCGTGGTCGCCGATTTCAATCATCACGGCGCAGAGGCCATCGCCGCCAAGATCGGTGGAGGCGCTCGCGCCTGGGAGATCGATCTTGGTGACTTCGACGCGATCGAGCGGATGGTCGACTGGACCGTGAAGACGTTCGGCCGGCTCGATCTGGCCGTGAACAACGCCGGGATCGGCGGCGATTCAAAGGGCGTGGTCGAGTATGATCCGAACACGTGGCGCCGGGTGCAGGCCGTCAATCTCGACGCCATATTCGGCTGCATGAAGTATCAGATTCCGGCGATGATCGCGTCCGGCGGGGGCGCCATCGTCAATATGGCCTCCGCCTTGGGGCTCGTCGGCCAACGGAACAACGCGGCCTATATCGCCTCCAAACACGCGATCATCGGCGCCACGAAATCCGCGGCCATGGATTATTCGGATCGCGGCGTCCGCGTGAATGCGATCGCGCCGGGCTATATCGACACGCCGCTCGTCCGCAGCGTCGTCAGCCAGGAGGAATTTGACGGGATCGTCGCACTCCACCCGATCGGTCGCCTGGGTAAGCCCGAGGAAATCGCCGATGCCGCGGCGTTCCTGCTGTCCTATCGCGCCTCGTTCGTTACCGGTGCCGTCCTGGCCGTCGATGGCGGATATACGGCCCAATAGCGCATCGCGACCCCGCCCGGTGAGAGAAGACATCCATGAAAGCCGTCCAGCTTGTCCGCCCGACCGAACTTGTCCTCGCCGATCTTCCTATCCCCGAAATCCGCTCGCATGAGGTGCTGCTGCGGGTAACGGCGGCCGGTGTCTGCCATACCGATGTCAGTATCCGACACGAGCAAAGCGACGCCTATCCGTCAGGCCTTGTGCTGGGCCATGAGATCGCCGGCCGCATTGATCGGGTGGGAACGGGCGTGAACGGTTGGCAAGTTGGGGAGGATGTCATCGTCAGCGCTGCAACAATTGTCGGATGATCGCGCCTGGGCCAGATCGTCAACCTCCCCGACGCCCGGCAGATCAGGGAAGATGGCCTGACCGGGACTGCGGCCGGACGGATCGCTATCAGGCCGCGATACTTCGCGGCCGGCCTTGGGGAAGGACACCATGCAAAAATTGACTGCGTTGCGATTGATCATGCGCTTCGGGGCGGTCGGGTCGATACTGCTGGCCGCTCTGGCCGCCACCATCCTGGCATGGCCCGGCCTGGGCTGGGGCGGGCTCGCGGTCGGCCTGGTGGTGGCCCCCCTCGCCTGGCTCGCCTTGAAAAGCTATGTCGAACTGGTGTCGATTATCTTTCAGACCGTCCACTGATCAGTCTGAAGCCCCTTGCGTTGACATCTCTCGCCCCGGTCGTGGCGTGGGTTCGGCCATCAGCCTCGTGCTGATAAGCCGGGAAACCGACGGGACGGGTCCGGGCATCTGCGCCGCTGTCATGTCCGCTCTTCGGCCCGGGGATTTCGGGCTCGGGGACCGCCTCTGGCAGGAGCCATCGCTTGAGCCGCCTCCCGACGCCCCCGGACCTGAGGTGTATCAGGCCCGGATTGCCGGCCAACGCCCCGGCGGCCACGGCCCGGATTTTGATGCGCGATCATGACCCCGCGCCGCCGAAGGTCGAGGTGGGCCGCCGATAGGGCTGGCGACATTCCCTGCGCCCTGTGATCCGCGCCGATCCCCCCGGAAGCGGCCAGGGGCGACGTTTTGACGTTTCGAACACCGGCATCCGCTTCCGAGCCACGCCCGCAGACCCCTTGTCGATATCCCCCGGGAGCGTAAATACGGCGCTTGACAAAACGGACAGTATTGTCCACTTGCGACCCATGTCAGGTCTTCGCAAGGAACGCAGGGATGTCGCCCGCCATCGGGAGGCCATTCTGGATGCGGCGTCACACGTGTTCGCCGAGCAGGGCGTGCATGTATCGCTGGACGCCGTTGTAGAAGCGGCCGGCGTAGGCCGGGCGACATTGTATCGGCACTTTCCCGACCGCGCCGCGCTGCTGCTGGCGCTGTTCGAGCGGGAGATGGCGGCCGTCAGCCGGGCCAGCATCGATGTCGAGCCCGGTCAGGCTCTGTTCTCCATGATCGCGCAATCGGGCCGCGCGGCGCGTGAGGCCCCGGCCCTGGCGGACGCCTGGCGCGCCGTCGCCGCCGACCATCCGCAGTTGCGGGCGCGCCAGCGAGAGTTCGTCAGGCTTTTCGAGGCTCCGCTCGCCGCCGCCCTGAGCGAGGGCGCTGTGCGTCCCGACCTGAAAATCAGCGATGTGCTGGCCGTGATACGAATGGTGATCGCGGCCAGCCGCCAGGAAGATGCGGATGAAGACCAGACAGCGAGCCGCGTGCTCGATCTGGTCCTCAAGGGCATCCTGAGGCGCGATCAATGACCGCAGCCCGGCGCCAGCTCGGCCAGGTCATCGGCGAGGTTCCCGACTGGAAACCTCACGAACGGCCGATGATGCCCGGCTCCCCATCCACCCCTGATTTTTCCAATCCGGTCCGGCTGGGCTACGGCCTAGTCGCCCTGTTGCTCGGGTTCACGGGCGGTCTCGGCACCGCCCTTGTCGCCGTGAATCTGCCCGCGATCCAGGGGGAACTCGGACTCGATCCCGTGCAGGGAGCCTGGCTGAGCACCGTCTATGTGATGTTCAACGTCTCGATGAATCTGTTGGTCATCAAATATCGTCAGCAGTTCGGCCTGACCTCATTCGTGATGGTCTTCCTGTCGATCTACGCCCTCGCCGCCTTCGCCCATCTGGCGACTGACAGCTTCACCGGAGCCCTGGCCGTCCGCGCGCTCAGCGGCGTCGCCGGCGCAGCGCTCGGTGTTCTGGCGGTCTTCTACATGCTGCAGGCGTTTCCGGCCAAGCTGCGCCTGCCGGCTCTGATCCTCGGGATCGGCGTGTCGCAACTGGGAATGCCCCTGGCGCGGATCATCTCGCCTGACCTTCTCGACCTGGGCAACTGGCATGGCCTCTATGTTCTTGAGGCGGGCCTCGCCCTCTCCTGCCTCGCGGCGGTGCGCATCCTTCGGCTCCCTCCGGGCGTTCGTATCCACGCGTTCGAAAGAAGGGACTTTTTCAGCTTCGTCCTGCTGGCGGCCGGCCTGGGACTGATCGTCGCCGTGGCGGGCCTGGGCCGGGTGGAGTGGTGGTTCGAGGCGCCCTGGCTGGGCTGGGCGCTGGCGCTCGCTGTTATTCTGATCGCTGGCGGCGCCGCCTTCGAACACCACCGCGCCAACCCCCTGGTGGACACCCGCTGGCTCTTCACCGGAAGCTTTTTCAGGTTCGCGGTATCGATCCTGCTGGTTCGGGTGCTCCTCAGCGAACAGACGTTTGGCTCCACGGGCCTGCTGCAGACGGTGGGCATGGGAGCCGAACAGCTGCGCCATCTGTATGGCGTCGTTCTGATGGCGACGGTCGCCGGTGTTCTGGTGAGCGCCTTTTCGCTCCTCCTATCGCCCAAGCTGGTCATCATCCAGGTGCTGCTGTCCCTGATCCTGATCGCTGTCGGCGCCTTCATGGATGCGGGGGCCACCGCCCAGACCCATCCCGCCAATCTCTATGTCAGCCAGGCCCTGTTGGGCTTCGCCGGCGCCATGTTCATGGGGGCGGCCGTGATCATCGGCGTCGGACAACTTCTGGCGCGAGGCTTTGGCTCCGTCGTCACCTTCGCCGTCATGTTCGGCGCCACCCAGGTGCTGGGCGGGGTCCTCGGAGCCGCCGCCCTTTCAACGTTTCAGGTGATGCGCGCCCAGCATCACGGCGCCTATCTATCCGAAGCCATCGTGGGCGCGGACCCGCAGGCCGCAGCCCTGCTCCAGACCTACGGCGGCGCCTTCGCCTCCACGGTGGCCGATCGCAGTGTGGCTTCGCTCAATGGCGTCAGCACCCTCGCCCAGCAGGTCACGCAACAGGCCAACATCCTGGCGTTCAACGACGTCTTTTTCGTGATTGGCGTGACGGCCGTGGTGCAGCTCATCGTCTCTCTCGCGCTGATCGTCCGCCAGGCCATCAAGGCCAAGGCCAACCCTCAACCTGCGGGCGACGCCGCCGGCGCCGTCGCCATCTGACGCCCAACTTTTCGAAGAATTGTGCCCCCATGACCGACCATCACCCCAAGGACGCGCAACCGGCGCAGGCCCGGCAGCCCGAGGACGAAGGCCCGCCCACCGCGGCCGCGCCGGTCGGGGAGTCCGCCCTCCCCGGCAAGCGAAAGCCCCCCGTCGCCGCCCTGATTACGGCCATTCTGGCTGTCGCCGCGGTTCTTCTGATCCTGTTCGCCTGGAAGCTGCCGCCGTTCACGTCCTCGATCGAGCGGACCGAGAACGCCAATGTCCGGGGTCAGATCACCGTGATTTCGCCCCAGCTGAACGGTTACATCGCAGAGGTCCTGGTGGCGGATTTCCAGCCTGTGGCCGCAGGAACGCCGCTGTTTCGCATCGACGACCGGATCTATCGGCAACGTCTGGAGCAGGCTCGGGCCACATTGGCGGCGCGCGAGGCGGATCTGGCCAATTCGGCCCAGACCGGGGCCTCACGCAGGGCGACGGTAGGCGCGCGCGACGCTGATATCGCTTCCGCCGAGGCCCAGTTGACCCGGGCTCGAGCCGACATGGTCAGGGTCGCTGACCTCGCGGCCGACGGCTCGGTATCCCTGCGCGAACGCGATCAGGCCGAAGCGACTCTGAAATCCGCCCAGGCGGCCGTGCGCCAGGCCCAGGCCGGTCGCGAGGTCGCGCTGCAGGACGAACGGTCTGTCGGGGTGTCGCGTCACGGCCTGGTTGCGGCCGTCGAGGGTGCTGAGGCTGCGGTGCGCCTGGCCGAGATCGATCTGGCCAATACCGTTATCACGGCGCCCGAAGCTGGCCGTGTCGGCCAGGTGGGGGCCCGCCGCGGCCAGTATGTGACGGCCGGCAGTCAGCTTGTCTCCCTTGTCCCGCCTCAGCTTTGGGTGATCGCGAACTTCAAGGAACGGCAGGCTGGGCGGATGGTCGAGGGTCAGGCGGCGACCGTCACCATCGACGCCCTGGGCGACAAGCAATTCCGCGGCAGGATCCAGCAGATTTCTCCAGCGACCGGTTCCGAATTCGCCGTGCTCCCGGCGCAGAATGCGACCGGCAATTTCACCAAGGTGGCCCAGCGACTCCCGGTCCGGATCGCTCTGGATCCAGGACAGGAGGGGCTCCAGCGCCTGCGCCCCGGCATGTCGGTCGTCGCCCGCGTGGACACGGCCGGCGCCGGGGACGCGCAATGATGCGCGGCCTCCTGATCGTCGGCGCGTCGGCCCTGGTGATGTCCGGATGCGCCACGGTGGGGCCGACCCAAGCACCCGTCGAGACCGCCGTCGCCGCCCCAGAACGCTGGCGCGCTGAAACGCAGGCAGGCACTGCGGTCGAGGCGGGCTGGTGGAGCGCCTTTGGCGACGCCGCGCTCACCGCCGCCGTGGAAGAGGCGCTGGCGCGCAATACCGATATCGCCGTCGCCGAGAGTCGGGTCCGCGAGGCCGAGGCTTCCGCCGCCCAGTCGCGCTCGGCCTTGTCGCCGTCGCTGACCGGCTCGGTCGCGGCCCAGGAGGCGCGTGAGTTGAACGCTTTCGGCCAGGCCGCCGAAGCCGCGCTCGCCCAACCCCAGCTCCAGGTCGCCTATGAGATCGACCTGTGGGGGCGCCTGCGCAGCGCCGACGCCGCCGCCCGCGCCTCCCTGCAGGCCAGCCGCTTCAGCCGCGACGCGGCGGCCCTGTCCGTAGCGGGCGCCACCGCCCGCGCCTATGTAGCCCTCGCGGCGCTGGACGCCCAGCTCGAGGTCGCCAGCCGCACCCTGGTTTCGCGCGAGGATGCGGTCACGCTGGCCTGGCGGCGAGCGGAGGCCGGCCAGACCTCGCGCCTGGAACTGACCCAGGCCGAAGCCGAATTTCAGGCCGCCGCACAGCGGATCCCGGCCCTGGAACTGGCGATTCGTCGTCAGGAGAATGCTCTCAGGCTGCTGACAGGCGCCCTCCCCGGCCCGGTTGCGAGGGGCAGATTCGATGCTCTCATCCTGCCCGACCCGGGACCGGGACTGCCTTCGACCCTGCTGGCCCGACGGCCCGATATCGCCCAGGCTGAAGCCCAACTGGTCGCCGCTGACGCCAGCTTTGCGTCTTCGCGGGCCGCCCTGCTGCCCCAGGTGCGGCTGAGCGCTTCGCTGGCCGAACTGTTCGTCGAAGGGCTGGACCCCGTCACGATCTGGAGCGCGGGCGGCAGCGTCCTTGCGCCCCTGTTCGACGGCGGTCGCCTGACCGCCCAGGCCGACGCATCCGAAGCCCGGCGCGACCAGGCCGCCCTCGCCTATCGGCGGGTGGTCCTCGGAGCCTTTTCCGAGGTGGAGAACGCCATGGAGGGCGTGGACCGTCTCCAGGCCCAGGCGGACCGCGCCGAAGCGCAGCGCCTGGCGCTGAATGAGGCGGTCTTTCACGCCCGCAATCGCTATCGCGCCGGCTACACCTCCTATCTTGAGGAACTTGACGCGCAGCGGGGCCTGTTGACGGCTGAAACAGCGCTCATTCAACTGCGTGAAATGCAGATGACCAACGCCATCGCCCTCTATCAGGCGTTGGGTGGCGGCTGGCCCCCCCCTGCGCCCTGGAACCTTCCATGACCAGGGGCCTGCTTCCCAGGCCCCGCGGCAGACGGGTCGGTCGCGCCGGGACGTTGAGGATTCTGATCACGCGGGGTCGTGTTCGCCATCCTGGGCCCGACCATCCTGCGAGGCTCCCGACCCCGGTCGCCACGTCTCTGCGCAGTGAAGGAGCGACGCCATGTCCATGATCCGGACCACGGTCTGTATTCTTGTCGCCGCGACCCTGGCGCTCGCGGGGTGCGCGAGCGGAGCCCGCAGCGATTTCGGCCTGGGCTTTCGCGAAACCGCCATCCCTGTGGGTTTTCCGGGTGTCCGCTTTTCAGTCGAGGACGCGCTTGCGGCCGAAGTCATGGGGCTGCAGCTGAGTGAGGGCGCGCCTCACGGGGCGGATGGGCGGTTCGACCTGATCGCTCTCTCCGGCGGCGGCGCCGCGGGCGCCTATACGGCCGGTCTCGTTAACGGCTGGACCGAACGGGGCGACCGGCCTGACTTCGAAGTGGTGACGGGCGTTTCGACCGGCGCGCTCGCCGCTCCGTTCGTCTTTCTGGGTCCTGACCGGGATGCCGAGTTACGGGAAGCCTATACCGGCGGCCTGGCCGCGAATCTGCTCCAGGGACGAGGCCTCGGCGCCTTCGTCGGATCCGGAATTTATCAAAGCGCGCCCCTTCGCGCCCTGATCGAGACCTATGTCGATGCGGCCATGCTGACGGAGATCGCGGCCGAGCATCGCCGCGGGCGCGTCCTGCTGGTCGCGACCACCGATCTGGACGCCCAACGCGGCGTGGTCTGGAACATGGGCGCGATCGCGGAGCGTGGCGGCCCTGAAGCGCTGGCGCTGTTTCGCGACATTTTGACAGCGTCCGCCAGTATTCCGGGAGCCTTCCCGCCGGTGATGATAAAGGCCCGGGCCTCCGACGCCCTGGACTCACCGGCTTTCGAGGAGATGCACGTCGACGGCGGCGTCATGAATCCCTTTGTCGCCGTTCCGCAGATGATGTGGAACTGGACGGATCCGAACGGGGTCCTGCGTGGCGCCCGCATCCACATCATAGTCAACGGCAAGGCCGAGCCCGTCGTAAACGTCACGAGCGACGCCGTGGGCAGCGTGCTGGGACGAACGATCGACACGGCGCTCAAGGCCAACCTGCGCGCCAACCTGTTCGCCAACCGCACCTTCGCCGCGCGCAACGGCGTCAGCTTCTCGGTCACCACGATACCCGCGGAGTTCGACGGCGGCGACAGTCTCGACTTCAGCCCGGAAGCGATGCAGCGGGTATACGACCTGGGTCGGGTACGGGCCCTGTCCGGCGAGGCGTGGCGCACGGAACTCAATCTGGCTGCGGATTGACGACATTCGATCGGTTGAAACGCTGAGGCGGCCGCCCGCTCGCCGCTTTCCGCCTGTTCGCTGCTGCGGTTGATCCGGTCGACCCGTTGTTTGGGCAAGACGCAACCTGTCCACACACGCGAGCGGCGCTGAAAGCCGACCGTGTATTGCAGCCGCCCGCGCCGCCTTTCAGACGCCCCGGGCAGCCTGCCGGTGGAAGGAGCCCAAGGGCGTGCAGAGATAGCTGAGTACGAGGTGGACGAGCCGATCCTCAAGCGCGGGGCTGTCCAGCAGCTCGGGCTGCAGGATCATCGTCGAGCGCAACACGCCGAGCAGCGCCTGGCTCAGCACCGTCATCGACAGCGCATCGACGCGGTGATCCGGGGGCGCGGATTCGTTCCACATAGCGGTGACGTCATGCAGTATCCCGGCGAAGCGCGCATCTGGCTTTCCGGTAGAGACCACGGCGAGCAGTTTGAGCAGCACGATCCGCCTGGACCGGCGGCGGCGCGCGAAGAAGTCGATGAGCGCCCGAACGAAATGGCGCGCCCGCGATTCGAGCGACGCCATGGAGTCCTTCACGGCGACCGCGTGCAGTTCCCCATGCAACCGTCCGACCTCGCGGTCCGAGAGGGCGTTCAGGATCGCGTCCTTGTCCGCGAAATACTGATAGAGCGTCCCGATCGAAACGCCGGCGCGTTCGGCGATATGGTTTGTCGTAAACCGCGCCTCTCCGTGCGTCCTTAAAATCTGAGCCGCGGCGTCGAGGATCGCATCCCAAGTCTGCATCGCTCGGGTTTGGCGCGGCGTTCGCCTTTCTGAATCAATGTCTTTGTTCACCATGACTGACCTCCCCCATGGCCGCGCGGAAGCGAGTAGATTATGTGAGCATAGCTCATATTATCGCGACGCCCCCCTGGACAGCGTGAAAGCCAACGCCTCCGGATGCCTCGTACTGGCGTAGTGAGTGTCCGAATGGCCGACGACCCGCCTCTGCCCGATCTCACTCTGCGGCGTCCCCTGCCCGCCCCTCGGAGCCTCTGGCGGACCCTGCGGTGGCCGGCGACGGCGGTCGTCATCCTGGCGCTGGTGATCCTTGGATGGCGATACGGCTGGCCGCATCCAGTCGAGACCTGGACGATGCGGACTGCACCCCTCGACCAAACCGTTGGCGGGCCGGCCTCGCTCGACGCGACCCGTCGGGCCAAGCTGAGTTCGCGCGTGTCCGGCCGCGTGACGGAAATCCTCGTCGACCGCAACGACGTCCTGTCGGCGGGTCAGATCGTCGCCCGGGTGGAACAGGAGGACCTTCGCAGCACCGTGACGGTCTCGCAGGCCAATCTCCAGGCTGCGTTGCGCACGGTCAATGAGGCCGAGGCCAATCTGACCAGCGGCCGGGCAACGCTCGCCAATGCGCAATCGGCCTTTGACCGGCAGGCGGGGCTACGCGCCGACGGTTGGGTATCGCGTGCGAGTTTCGAGCAGTCGCAAGCCTGCTGCGCGAGAGCGACGCGCGCGTCGCCGCGCTGAAGCAGTCGGTCGAGCGGGCCCGGGCACAGGCGGACGCCGCTTCAGCGAGTGTGCGACAGGCACAGGCGCAGCTTGGGTTCGCGACCGTGCGCGCCCCGTTCGCCGGCGTGGTCGCGGCGCGCAACAGGAATGTTGGGGACGTGTTGACCCCCGGGAGTCCGATCGTGGAGATCGTCGACCCGCGAAGCATCGTCTTCACCGTGCGGATCGACGAAAGCGTGATCGGCCGCATCCATCCCCGCCAACCCGCAGCGATCCGCTTCGGCGCCCACCCCGAGCGACCGCTCGCAGCGCGCGTGCTGCGGCTCGGCCGCGAGGTCGATCCCGAGACACGCGAGTTCACGGCCGACGTCATTCCCGAGCGGCTGCCAGCCTACTGGGCGCTCGACCAGCGCGCCGAGGTCGAGATCGTTGTGGGCGCGAACCCACGGGCCCTTATCCTGCCCGCATCCTTCATCGTCCGTCGCAACGGTCAGGCCGGGGTCTGGATCGCGCGGAGGGGTCGAGCCCACTGGCGCGATATCGCGCTCGCCGACGCCGGTGTAGATCGCGTCGAGGTTCTCGAGGGACTTTCCCAGGGCGACGTCGTGCTGGCTCCGACGGGGATCTATGCGCTCATGGCTGTATCGAAGGCGGCGCCATGAACCTTGCGATCAAGGACATCCGCTTCAACTTCATGCGGTTCGCGCTTACCGCGCTCGGGATCGGATTCCTGTTGCTCGGCGCGATCGGCGCGATCGGCCTGTACCGCGGGATCGTGTCCGACGCGCTGCTGGTCATCGACCGCATCGGCGCGGACCTGTGGGTCGTGCAGGGCGAGCGCGTAGGACCGTTCTCGGAGGGCTCGGCGATACCGGCGACGATGGACCGGCGCATGGAGGGGGTCGCAGGCGTCGCGGAGGTCCGCCGGTTCGTACAGTTCAGCCACCAGTTCGAGCATGGTGAGCGGACGCGGCGCGCGACCATTACCGGGCTCGACTATCCAAAGGACCTGGGCGCCTGGTTTGAGCTGAGCGATGGCCGCCGTCTTGTGACCGGTCATTTCGAAGCGATCGCCGACGCCAGCATCGGGCTGCCGCTCGGCGCCACCATCCGGCTCGCCCAAGATGACTATCGCGTCGTCGGCTTGACCCAGGGGCTGGTCGATCCTGCCGGGGATGGCCTTCTGATCGGCGCGCGCAATCGCGTGATCGTTGCAATGATCGCCGAGCAGGCGGTCCTGATCGGGCTGGCGGGATTCCTGCTTGCACTTCTTCTCGCCCAGCTGGTCTTTCCGCATTTCCCCCGCCGGATCGCGATCCTTCCGACGGATCTCGCGATGCTCTTCGCAATCCTGTTCGCGATTTGCGGCATGGCGAGCGCCTTCGGCATCTCCCAGGCGCTCAGGGTTCGCGCCCAGGAGTGCTCGCATGACCGCCCCACCCCTGCTTCGCGTGCGTGACGCCGCGCGCTACTATCCCAGCGGCGACACCGTCGTTCGGGCGCTAGACGGCGTCTCGCTGGAGGCCCGAGCCGGCGAACTCGTCGGCATCTCCGGGCCGAGCGGCTCGGGCAAGAGCACGCTGCTTCTGATCTGCGGCCTGCTCGAGCCGCCGAGCCGTGGCGAGATCCACATCCGCGGCGAGCTGGTCTCGAACGCATCGGCCGATCTCGACCGGCTACGCGGGTTTCGCCGGGACCATATCGGCTTCGTGTTCCAGAAGGCGAACCTCATTCCCTTCCTCACCGCCGCCGAGAACGTCGCCATCGCGCTCGAGATCGCCGACATCGCGCCTGCGGCCGCGCACGGCTACGCCGTGGAATTGCTTCGGACGCTCGGCCTGGGCCATCGTCTCGACAACCGCCCGGCCAAACTCTCGGGCGGCGAACAACAGCGCGTGGCCATCGCCCGCGCGCTCGCCAATGACCCGTCTTTGATCCTGGCCGACGAACCGACCGCCGCACTGGACAGCGTGCGCGGGCGCCAGGTGATGGAACTGTTTCGCCGCATCGCCGTGGAGCGCAACGCGTGCGTCATGGTCGTGACCCACGATCCCCGCTCGCTGGATCTGTTCGATCGGGTCCTTGAGCTTTCGGACGGACGAATCGTCTCTGAAACTACCGCGAGGAGCCGGCACCGACCCGAGGCGATCACCGAATAGTCTTCCCTTGCAGACTTTGACGGCGGCCGACGCCGGGGTTCGCGCAGGAGCCCCGTTCGTCGAGTGACTCAGGGCTTTTCAGTCATGGCGCCGACCAGATCGGTCAAAGTCGTGCGGAGCCTTTCCAGATCCGTGACGGGCATGGCCAGCTTATCGGCGAGCGCCCTCGGCACGCTCTTTGCCCGAGCCCTGAGCGCCTCGCCCGGCTTCGTCAGGGTCACCAGCACCCGCCGTTCGTCCGAGGCGTCGCGGTGACGGGCGATCAGGCCCGCGGCTTCCATCCGCTTCAGCAGCGGCGTCAATGTCCCGGTTTCCAGGTGAAGCTGCTCTCCGACTTCACCGACGGTGCAGGGGGATTTCTCCCACAGCACCATCATGACGAGATACTGTGGATAGGTGAGTCCGAGCGCGTCGAGGAGCGGCCGGTAAAGCCGGGTGATGAGGTTCGAGGCCGCGTAGAGCGGAAAGCAGACCTGCCTGTCGAGCCTCAACACATCGTCTTCGGTCATGCTCTCTCCTCCGCGCCCATCAGTGGGTCGTGACGGTGATGTCGACGTCGATGTTCCCTTTGATCGCGTTCGAGTAAGGGCAGGCGGAATGCGCGGCCTGGACGATCTCTTCAGCGGTCGCTTGGTCCAGACCGCCAATATCGACGGCCATGGCGACGGTGAGGACGAAGCCGCCAGCGCCGTTGGGTTGCATGCCCACGGTCGCCTCGACGACTATGTCCTTATCGCCAACCCGGGCGTTCCTGCTGCGTGAAACGTGGATGACCGCATTTTCAAAGCAGGCGGCATAGCCCGCCGCGAAAAGCTGCTCGGGATTGGTCGCGCCGCCCTTGCCGCCCAGCGCTGTCGGCAAGGCCAGCTGAACGTCGAGCAGACCATCGTCGGTCCGAACTGAGCCGTGACGGCCGCCAACCGCGACGGCCTTGGTGCTGTAGAGGGTGGTCATGGAATTTCTCCTTGGCGCCGGGGCGATGGGCCCGGAACGAAACGGGCGCCAGCCAGTCTTGGAGTTATTAGATTGTGCACGATATTACGGCAAGCAATATATTATTCTCATCGTGGCGGAACTATAAGGCGTCCCACGAAAGCGAAGCCATTCCTGCCGCGCCAGCTCACCACAGCCATGGAGGAGACGTCCGCCCAAGGCTGCGAGCCGCGGACGTTCGTTGAACTCATCCCTCGCCAGCTTTATGCGGCATGACGTCGACGAAAGGGGCAGCGCCGCTCGGACGGCCGACCGAGCCAGCCGGGTTCGGTTTTTCCCATACCTGAGATAAGCTGATCGGCGAGCCGGGCTCCGTAGTTCGCCTGGCCGGTTCTGGAATACGCAATGCGTCGGTTTCTACAGACTCTTCCCCTCCAGGGGCCGTCCCATACTCTCGAGCGGACCGAAGTCGGCTACGCGCTTGTTCGGCGACCGACGGGCGACGTGGACGAGTTTAACCAGCTGGCCCGACAGGCCATAGATCTCGCCGGGGAAGAATTCGTTGCTCTGCCTCGAACGGACGGACATGCTGGCTATGATCAGGTGATTATCATTCCATTTGAATAGGCGTTCGAATTCGGGGTTCCGTCGCCGCCTCCCGGAAGCGCCTGGCTGCATGGCGCTTGAGTCCGCGGAAGGCCGCTATCGGCGGATGTCGGATCTCGTTGACGCCCACCGGGGGGCCTGCCAGTCCGTCGCGAGCCGCCCGACGGGTCTTCATCAAGCCGCGGCGGGCGCCATTTCCCCGCATTGACCCGGGGCGACCTCAGTACGGACAGACAGCAGTCGGACCCATGGCTGAGACCTTCGGCGTTCGTCGAGCGAGCAACGGCGCCAGCCACGGCCGACGCGATCCATTCCGTACGGCGTAGCGAACGACGGCCAGGGCGTCCACAACCGGCATCTGGCGCAGGTAGCGACGCCCTGCCTGGTGATCCCGCCGGGCCGCTCCTTCCCTCCGCTGAAGTTCTGCTTGGGAACGAGGCCGATCCAGGCCGCGGGGTTGCGGCCGGTCTTGACGACCTTCGGTTCAACGATCGTGCCGACCGGGGCGCTGGCCCGCAGCGGACCAACGCCTGGGATCTGCCTCAGCCGACGGCCGACCTCGGTCGAACGCGCGTCGGTTCGGATCAATCGATCGGTTTCGAGTATCTGCTCGTTCTCCGCTGCAGCTGTGCGGCCAGCATGGCGAGACGTCGGCGCCGTGCACCTGGAACACCGAGGAGCGGACATCGGGCGCCGCCCAGAACCCATTATCCACTTACTGCCACGGCGGAGGGGGTCAGGCTCGAGGGGGCGCCATAGCTGGCGAGCGAGGGTCATGCCTGGTGGCGGCCTCCGATGCCCGCGGCGCGCGCCGCTCCGCTGACATCCACCTGATCAAGTCAAGGCCGCCACCACGGCTGCATACCTCCGCCGTTCAAATGGCGGCGTTCGTGGAGAGGACAGGCCGGCCAGAAGGGGCGTCAGCCGACGAACCGTCCCGGCGTCCCGCTCCGCCAAGGCCACCTCGGCCAGAGCCAGATCCAGCATCACGCCCCAGGAGGCGTCGCCGACCAACGCCCCGACCTTGGCCCGGTCCACCTGTCCAAGCAGCTGCTTCGCCTCGTCATACCGGCCGTCGAGAACGAGGCATTCGCCGAGGTAAAACCGGATCACGTGGGTCAGGTCGTAATCTTCGCCGAACCCCTCGCGGACGGTGCGGTAGGCCTGGTCGAGATGGCGCAGGCCCTGCCGTCGGTCGCCCGCCCGGCAGAGGACGGCGCCGAGATCGTTGAGCCCGCCGAGGGTCTGGTGCGCGCCGGGGCCCTGGCTGGCCTCGCTCCCCTTCCAGACCGCCTCGGCGGCTCCGACCGCCTCGGCGTAGCGGCCGAGGGCGGTCAGGGCCTCGTAGCGGGTCGACTGAAGCGCCAGGGTGTAGCGGTTGGTCTCGCCGAACCGCTCAATCATGACTGGCAGCAACGCGTCGGCTTCGGCCAGGCTCCTGTCCACGTCACCGGTCATCAGTCGGGCCTGGATCAGGTTCTGGCGGGCGATCAGGGTTCCGGACTGGCCGGGCCCCAGGGTCCGTTCCCGGTCCGCGACCACCGCCTCCAGCGCCGGAAGGGCTTCTCCAGGACGGCCCAGCCGCATCAGAACCACCGCCTGCTGCTGGCGGACAAGCAGCACGTCGCGCTCCGACAGCCCCTCGGGCCGTGTCCCGGCGATGGCGAGCGCGCGCGAAAAGGCGGCGTTCGCGGCGTCCAGGTCCCCGAAAAAGCCGATTACCGCCTCGGCCTGGGCGACATGAAAGCCCAACATCCCTCTGTCGGCGGCCGGGCCCAGGCGACGGCGCTCGGCGGCGAGCAGGGTCCTGGCCGCGTCCAGACCGCCGGGCTGAGCGGACATGGCCTCCGCCCGGGCATGAAGCAGGCGGCCACGCGCGGCGGCCGACGAGTTCTGCAGCCCGGCGCGGCGCCAGGCGGCGTCCGCCAGACCGAACGACCGGCGTCCCTCGTCATACTGACCGCGCTGGACGAAGGCGGTGGCCAGGGACAGGTGCAGGCCGGCCGCGATCTCCGGCTGACGGGCGAAGCGCGCGTCGACGGTCGAGCGAGCGCGCAGGGCGGCCGTCGCCAAGGTCTCCTCGGCGGCTGACAAAGCCGCCGACGGAAATCACGGCC
This sequence comes from Brevundimonas sp. P7753, assembly GCF_013386595.1. NCBI lineage: Bacteria > Pseudomonadati > Pseudomonadota > Alphaproteobacteria > Caulobacterales > Caulobacteraceae > Brevundimonas > Brevundimonas sp. P7753. The sequence goes on from NZ_JACARP010000054.1 coordinate 28,010, forward strand.
TCGACCCGACGGCCTGACGCCGTCCTCTGCATGTGGACGACGCAATCCACGGCCTCCGATCATCCGCTGCGGGACCTGGCTCGTCACCTCCCCGATCAGGTCCTCCAGGCGACGCAGGGCCTCTTGGGCGGAGTTGGCGTGGATCGTAGACAGCCCGCCGGGATGTCCGGTGTTCCAGCTCTTCAGGGTCTCCAGAGCGGCCGCCCCGTCGCGCATCTCGCCGATGACGATCCGGTCCGGCCGCATGCGCAGGGCGTCGCGCACCAGGTCCGCCACGCCGATAACCGTCGGCTGTCGTCGGGTCATGACGGACACCTGGTCCCAGGCCGAACACTGGAGTTCGGGCGTATCTTCAATGAGGAAGACCCGGTCGTCGGCGAAGGCCGGTTCAGCCAGGACAGCGTTCGCCAGCGTCGTCTTTCCGGAACCCGTTCCACCTGAAATCAAGATGTTGTGACGTTCTGATGCAGCAATACGCAAGGCGTTCGCCTGCCCGTCGGTCATCATGCCGCCGCGCACATAGTCCTCCAGTCCCCAGATCACGGCGGGGCGCTTGCGGATGGAAAAGGCAGGACCGACGGAGACCGGAGGCAGCACCCCCTGGAACCGCTCCCCCGTCCCCGGCAGGACGCCGGACAGCCGGGGATTCTCCCGCGTCACCGTCTCGCCGACGTAGTCGGCGATCAGCCGGATCGCCCGATCCCTCGCCTCGGTCGAAAGGACACAGCCCGTGTCGCTTCGTCCCGCGCCCACCCTGTCGAGGATCAGCCGCCCGTCCGGATTGGCCATGATCTCGACCACAGCCGGTTCCTCAAGAGCGGCGAGCACGGTCGCACCCAGGGCATGGCGCAGCGCCTCCAACTTACGCTCGGCTATGATCGGATGGGGCGCCACCTAGTTGGCCGCGGCGAAAGACGCAGGTTCGGCGGCAAGGGCGGCCTGCTCCCCATCCCGGCGACCCGAGACGATCCGGGCGGCGGTCGCGTCAAGCAGGCGCTCGATGCGCCGCTCCACCGCCGCCTGCACCGTCGGATCCTCGTCCACCACGGCGTCTGGCAGGCGCAGGAAGAAGGCCTTGGCCACCTCGATCAGCAGTTCCTGGACGATCTGCATGTCCCGGCCGGTCGACCGCATGTGATCACGCAATGATCGTTCGAGGTTTAGCAGCCGGTCGTCAGGGTCAGCCCGAGGGCTCTTGACCAACCCCCGGACGATAGCCTGGCCCGCCGCCTGGCTCAGGGCGATACGGCCCGCCCGTGCCTCCCTGTTGAGGCTCGACACCACCTTAGGATCGTTGATGTAGACCTGCACGCGCGTCGCGGGCGCATCCCTTCTAGCCATCGGCTCGTCCTTGCAGTTGATCCAGGACCGCCTGCTGGGCCGCCATCTCCTGGGCCACCCGCCCGTAGATGTCGGCGGCGCGCGAGGCGGCCTTCCTGTCGTCCATGGCCCCCGCGACCTCCTTGAACAGGGGCAGACTGGCCCCGGCGTCCCGGCCGAGACTGCGCCGTCCGAGCCAAGGATGTGGCTGCCGGCCCGGCGCATCCATGCCCAGCGCCTGGTCCGGCGGCGGCGCTCCCGCGCGGCTGCGAAACGGCTCGCGCCGATCATAGAGAAGCTTCTCGGTCCGAAGCGGTCGCTGGCCCGCGACGAAGACCAGTTGCTGGTCGTCCGGCAGGGCGCGGATTTCACCGGGCTCCAGCAAGGGCCGCTCGACCTCCGACCGCGACACCGAGCTGCGCCCCGCGCCAAACCCTGACGGCCCGCTGCGGCTCGTCCGGGTCTCCGTGACCGAGCCGGTCAGCTTCGACACCTTGTCCTGGGTCAGCGGGTCCAGGGCCGAGAAGGCCGTGTAGACGTGGCAGTTATCGAGGATGGTGTTGTGGGGGCCGTCCGCGCGCCATTCGTTCCGCATCAGGATGTTGCGCCGGTCGAGATAGAGAACGCGGAACTGTTCCCTCGGCGCATGCGCCAGGTCGGCCCGCAGATAGGCCGTCAGGGCGGTCCAGGACGACAGGACCGGCCGCCGGCACGCTTCGGACCGCGCCAGGGCGATCGCCAGGTCACGGGATCTTCCTAGGTTGGCCACGGCGGCCGTCGAAAGGCCCAGGCCGCGGAGCGCGGTCTCGTCGGCGGCGACGGCGCCGGCCAGGCTCCCGAAGGCCTCCAGCAAACGGGCGGCAGCGGCTCGGCCGACGGCCACCGACGAAGCCCGCCCCAGAAGGGCTGCTAGCAGGTCGAGATCGGCGTCGTTCGCCGGATCATGGGACAAGGCCGTCGGATGGACAGCGGAATCGGACAGAGAGGACACGACAGGCTCCTGGCTTGCACGCTCCCGATCGGAGCGCCCCAGTCCGCCCTTCCTTTCCCTTCCGGCCAAGCTTGCTCATAGAGCCTAAACCCGAACGACCTAGCGTCCGGACATGAGACTTAAGTTGCCCCGTTCCCGACCCGCCCGCCGCCTCCTCGTCCTGGCGACGGGCCTCGCCAGCGTCGCCGTCCTGCTCGCCCTGGACGGGCTTCCTGCGGACCTCGCCCTTCTGACCGCGCGACCCGCCGCTTCGGAAGCCGCAGCGCTGACCACGCAGCCGGAAACGGACTTCGAATGCGCCGTGGCCTATGTGAATGACGGCGACACCCTGCGCTGCAAGGACGGGACAAGGGTGAGGCTCCATGCCGTGGCGGCGCGAGAGGCCGACGAAACCTGCTCGCCAGGCCATCCTTGTCCGGCGGCGAGCGGCGCCTCGGCGACCGCCCGACTGAACCAGCTTGTCGAAGGCAAGGTACTTCGTTGCGAACAGACGGGTCGAAGCTTCAACCGCGTCACCGCCGTCTGCTGGACCCCGGCCCACGAGGAGGTCAACTGCGCCATGGTGCGCAGCGGCACGACCCTGGTCTGGGATTCCTTCAACCGCCAACGCCCCCTTTGCCGAGGCCGAGTCGACTGAAGGCGGCGCCATCGACAAGACGTCGTCCCGGCGTCTCCAGCTACCGGGCCAGCGCAGACGGCGCCGCTCCTTGACGCTTCAGTTCACGGCCTTGCCCTCGTCCCGCCTGGAACCGCTCGGCCCCTGAGGACGTCGCGGCTCACCGCGTTTTCGCCGGCGAATCGTCACCCCAGGGCGACGTCCGGCGTGCGGAAAGGCGCAAGGTCTACGCCCCTGAGAGAAGGCTCCGTCATCCAACCCGCCGCTTCGTCGGAGTGGAGCCGCTCGAGCAGGGCCGCGAGTTGCTCGCGCTGGCTTTCCACATCGGCCAGCCTCTCCTCGATGATCCGCCTGAGGCCGCTCGCGCCGCCATCCCGAACGATCCCGGCGATGTCCGCCAGAGGGATGCCGAGGCGTCGCATCCTCACCACCTGCAGGGCCTTGCCCACCGCGGCGGACGAATAGACCCGCTCCTGGCGTCCGCCCCGATGCGGCGTCAGAAGGCCGAACTCCTCATAGTATCTCAAGGCCCGCGCCGTCGTGCCGGCAAGGCTTGCAAGCTCCGTGATCGTAAGCCCGCGGAGGTCTCCCTTCCGCGAGGGGCGGCGCGTCCCGGCCATGAAATCTTCCTGATGCAAGACCGGCCGGCATGCGGCGCGGACAGATTGTAGGTCGCCGGCCTCATCCGTCATCGCCGGAACAGCGCCAAAGATGAAGACGGGCTTGAGGTCTATCTCCAGGCTCCCGCAGCCGCGACCGTGAACGGCTGCTCGCCAACGTCATCGCCAAGGGCGGCGCAGGCCATCGCGACGTCCTTGTCGAGATAGGGTTTGATCCGCTCGAGGAGGTCGGCGGCTTTCGCTCCGCCTTGAAATCTGGACAGGGCGTAGCTGGCGCCGCTGGAGGTCATGACGGCCTGAACCGTCAGGTCCGCATCGAGGCCCCAGCGATCAGCCTGGATCCGAATCTCCGCCGCCAACGACATCTGCGCGGCGAAGAGGAGGTTGTTCAACAGTTTCGCCCGACGCCCGTCGCCCAGCGCCCCCACGTGAAGGATGCATGCGGCATAGGCCTCCAGAACAGGCCTGGCGGCGGCGAGGGCCTGGGCTTCGCCGCCCGCCATGACAGCAATGCGGCCGGCCAGGACGGCGTCCCGATCACCGCTGAAGGCGGCGTCCAGCAGTTTCACGCCAGCAGGCGCATGGGCGGACAATCGCCGGAAGAGATCAGGATCCCCGGTCGTGTGGATCATGACCACGCTGTTCGCCCGCATCGCCGCCAGTGCGCCGTCCAGGATCAAGGCCTGGTGGATCTGGCGATCGTCAAAAAGGCAGACGCCGAGGATATCGACATCGATAGCCGCCTCGGCGCCGGATCCGCACGCGCTCGCCCCAGCGGCTTGAACTTCGTCACCTTCCCCAGGCTTTCGGATGAAAGCTTTCAGGTCATGGCCGGATTGCAGGATCCTCAGCGCCATCGGGACGCCGATCTGCCCCAGACCGATCCAGCCGACCTTCATCCCGGGCCTCGTAGGCCGCCGCGCGGAGCCGTCATCTCTATTCCTCCGCGCGCAAGGCCTGGGCCGTGCGCTCATAGGGCTTGAGCCCCGACCAGGTGAGCCACAGGCCGAGCAGGGAGACCGGCGCCCCGACCAGGGCCAGCGCATAGGGCAAGGCGGCGTCGCTCTTGAACACATGGTCGGTGACCAGGGCGATGGACATGGGGCCGAAGCCGATGCCCACCAGACCGCCGAACAGGAGATAGAGCGCCACGGCCTTGCCGCGCATGCGATTGGGCGTGATTTCCTGAACCGCCGTCGGAGCCGCCGCCTGGGCCATGCCGAAGCCGGTGACGACCAGGGTCAACAGGAGGAAGCTCAACCAGGGCGTTCCCACCAGGGACCAGGCGCATACCGTCGGCAGCACCAGCAGCCAGGCCAGCATGGCGACCCGCAGGCGGGCCGCCGGCACGCCCTTCGCCGCCCAGCGATCGCTGATGTAGCCGCTCGCCAGGGTCCCGGCGAGCCCGCCGACGGCCACCAGGACGCCGATGATCAGGCCCGAGGTCTTGGTCGGGATGTCGAAGCGTCGATCGAAGAAGGTCGGGGCCCAGGCCAGGTTGCCGTAACCGATGATGGCGACCACGCCTGGATAGGTCAGCACGCGGCTGTAGGTGGACTTGAAACGCCCCAGATGACGAAGGAACTCCATCCAGGTGCCTTCCGCCTTGCTCTTGCCCGTCGCCTGATCGCGACGAACCGGCTCGCGGATGGTCAGGACGATCAAGGCCAGGATCACCCCTGGAGCGCCCGCGATGAGGAAGGTCATCCGCCATTGCTCCATCTGCCCCACGAACGGCAGGGCCAGGCCGGCTTCGGGCACCAGATGGGCGATAAGGGCTCCGAGGATCAGGGACGCGCCCGAGCCGATGGCCAGGGCGAGATAATAGACGCTGAAGGCCCGTCCCCGCCGATGAGGCGCGACATAGTCGGCGATGATGGAATAGGCGGCGGGGGCCAGCACGGCTTCCCCGATACCGACGCCCATGCGGGCCAGGACCAGATGGTTGTAGTTCTGCGCAAAACCCGAGAGGACCGTCATGACGCTCCAGACGACCATGCCGACGATGATCAGGTTGCGCCGCACGGTCCGGTCGATCAGCCATCCGAACGGAAGGCCGGCGACCGTATAAAAGAGGGCGAAGGCATAGCCCTGGAGGAAGCTGAACTGGGTGTCGGAGATGCCGAACTCGGCGCGAATGGGCTTGACCAGGAGCGCCGGAAGCTGTCGGTCCAGCTGCGACAGCAGGGTGGCGACGAACAGGACCCCGATCACATACCAGGCATATTTGAGCGGCGGATACGGCGGCTCGACGCCGGACCGCTCGCCTGGCTTGTGTGTGGTCCCGACCATCAATCTCTCCCTCGTCTCTTGTCCGGTCGATCCCGGCTGACAGCGCCTTGTCCTGCAGCAGGCGGCGCGTTTCTTTCCTGGCCGCCAGCGTCCGCAGCAGCGGACAGAATACCTGCGTCGTCACAGGGGCTGTCAAGAAGTGTTTTGATATCGGAATATTGTTCGCACAACAGAATACGTCCAAACTCCGCCAGGCGAGGTGGGTCCGTCCCTGAAGCGCTGACAGCCCTGATCCCTAGCGGACCATGAGCATGCCGCCGTCGACGGCGATCACCTGGCCGTTGATGAAGCGGGCGCCGTCTGAGGCCAGGAAGGCGAGCACGGGCACGAAGTCGCGCTCGACGTCGCCCAGCCGCCCCCCGAGCGGGATGGTCTGCGCCTTGACGGCGTCGTGGGCCGCCAACTGGTCCTCGTCCATCGCAGCGCGGGTCTGGTCGTACATCGGGGTCCAGATGGCCGGCGCCACGGCGTTGGCGCTGACGCCCTCCCTCCCCCACTCGACGGCGATGGTTCGCGTCCAGGCCAGGACGGCGCCCTTGGCCGCCGCATAGGCCGCCTTGCCGGGATGCCCCTTCACGCCGGCGGCGGACGCGAAGTTGAGGATCGTCCCGCCTTGCGCTCTCAGATGCGGGTAGGCGGCGCGATTGGTCAGGAAGGCGCCGGTCGCATTAACCGCCATGACATGGCTCCAGAGATCCAGCGAGGTCTCGGCGGCCGCAGCGAAGGGCGCGACGCCGGCGGCATGGATCAGGACGTCCAGTCCGCCCAGAACCCTGACGGCGGCCTCCACGGCCTCGATCACCGAAGCTTCCGAGGCCACGTCGACCTGAAAGAAGGCCGCAGCCCCGGCTTCATCGACGATCCGCGCGCCTTCAGCCGACTGGAGATCCAACGACGCCACCCGCGCGCCCATGGCGGGAAAGGCGCGAACCATGGCCGCCCCCATGCCGCTGGCGCCGCCGGTGATGATGATGCGGCGTCCGTCCAGCGATGCCGACATGGCCATGCTCCCCGCGAAGGCCGGCCCTGCGGTCGGCCGATGCTAAAAAAGAGGGGCGCGGTCGGATAGAACCGCGCCCCGAGGATAGAGGGCTGGAACCCCCAGACGTACGCTCGCCTCAGAAGGCGTAGGACACCGACATCCCGTAGGTGCGCGGGCTGCCGACGACGATGCTGTTGAAGTTCCCCCCCGCGAACGAGCCCGACCTAGCGGCGAAATACTCGTCCGTCAGGTTCTTGCCGTAGAGGGCGACCGTGATCGGCCGGGCGTCGAAGGTCCACGACACCTGGGCGTTGAGCAGGCCATAGGCGTCCTGGCGGATCGACTTCCGCTGGAACTCCGAAAGGTCCACCGGTCCAGCTGCGGTGATCGTCACCGTGTTCAGGAAGTAGACGTCCGAACGCCAGTTGTAGTCGAGATGCAGGTCAAGACGTCCGGCGTTGAACTGGACGGGATAGTCGGCGCTGACCGACCAGGTCGTCTTGGCCACCGTCGGCACCTCGCTGCCCTTGTAGGGGCCGTCGGTGAACTTGGGCTCGATCAGGCCGAGCGACCCGTGCAGGCGCAGGTCGCCCAGCAGGGCCGTGGCTTCAAACTCCGCGCCGTAGATTTCCGCGGTGCCCGAGTTGAGCACGGCGATGACGATCGGCGACGTCTGCAGGATGGCGTTCTGCTGGATGTCGTCGAAGGTGGAGAAGAAGCTGCTGGCGGAAAACCGCAGCCGGTTCTCGAACAGGGCCAGCTTCGCGCCGATCTCGTAGCTGCCGACGCTTTCCTCGTTGAAGGGCGTGAAGAAGGCCGCCGTCGTGCCGCTGGCCTGCTGGAAGCCGCCGGTGCGGAAACCCTTGGAGTATTTGGCGTACAGCAGGCCGTCGCCGGGAAGCCGGTAGTCCAGGCCGACGGTGAAGGGCACGGTCTCGAAGCTGATGTCGTCCGGCGTATAGAGGCAGCTCCCTGGCGCTTCGTTCAGGCCCATGGCCGTGAACGGACAGGGCGCCGGCGTGATCGCCGAAGCCGGCGGTTCGGCGTTGGTCGGATAGCCCGTCACGACATAGCGCGCAGGCGTGTAGGTCATGCCGCGGGTGTCCTTGACGGCGCGGACGCCGGCCGTGAAGCGCAGGCTCGGGAGGATCTCGTAGCTCGCCTGGGCGAAGACGCTGACCGACTTGTTGTCGGGCCGGATCGTATTGTCCTGGATGGCGGCGGGGATGCGCGTCAGGGGCGTGTTGCGCACCTGTTCGTGGAAGTAATAGGCGCCCACCGTCCAGTTCAGACGATCAGACAGGCTTGCGCCCGAGAGCTGCAGCTCCTGGGAGACCTGTTCGCCGTCGAGGACGAACTCGCGGGTGTCCGCCGTCGGCAGGGGCGTGCCGTCCAGGTCGGTCGCGCCTTCGAAATAGACGTTGCGATAGGCGGAGATCGACTTCAGCACGCCGAACGGCAGCTCGGCCGTGATGGTCCCGTTGAAGTCATAGACCCTGGAGTCATTGACCGGATTGATGCCGGCCTGGCTGATCCGCGACCCGGGCGCGGCCACATAGGGGGCGTACATGGCCGGGCTCAGGCCGGCCTGATAGGAGTTCAGCACCCACAGAGGCTGGTGGTTGGAGCCCCAGTAGTGGTCGAAGCTCAGGTCCACCCGCAGCTCGGGGGCGATGTCGGCCCGCACCGAGGCGCGAACGAAGTCGTCGTTCTGGTCGGCGACGTCGCTGCCCAGCGTCGGATTGCGGCCGTAGCCGGAATGCTCGACATGGCCGTAGACCAGGCGGGCCGCCAGCTTGTCTTCGACGAGCGGCAGGTTGACGATGGCCGTGGCGCTCAAGGCGTCGTAGTTGCCGTAGCCGACCTTCAGCGAGCCCCCGAACTCATAGTTCGGCTTGTTCGTGGTGATGTTCAGCGCGCCGCCGATCGTATTGCGTCCGAACAGGGTCCCCTGGGGGCCGCGCAAGACCTCGGCCGAGGCGACATCCACCAGGGCGAAATTACTGCCTTCGGGACGAGCGTAATAAAGACCGTCGACATAGGTGCCGACCGCCTGGTCGACGTTGGGGAGGACGCCGCCCGGCGCGACGCCGCGGATCGCCAGGATCAGGTCGTTGTTGCCGTAGGGGGTCGCCGTAAAGGTGATGGACGGCGCATTCTCGGTCAGGGCGCGCACGTCGGTGATCTGCCGACGCTCCAGCTCCCGAACGCCGAAGGCGGTCACGGCGACCGGCACGTCCTGCAGACGCTGCTCGCGCCGTTGGGCGGTCACGATCACATCCTCAAGACCCGTCGGTCCGCTCGCAGGCGCCGCAGGCTCGGGCGTCGCGCCCGTCGTCTGGGCCAGGGCGGCGGAGGGCAGAACCAGCACGGATGCGCTAGCGCAAAGCAGGGCTTTCCAATGAACAGCGGTCAACGACACTCTCCCTAATGTCCGGCACGAGGGGTGAGACCCGCCATGCCCGCGACCTTTGCCGCGAGGTCGCCTCGCCGACACGGCCGCTTGTCGTCTCCCACTCGGTTATGGACTTCGCCGAGTCAACAAATTTTCTCATACCGAAATATCATTCTGAATCTAGTCCGATCCCTGAAGTCTGTCCTGAGGCGTTCGACGCCGGCCGGACCGGAACCGACGCCGAAAACCCCGGCGCGCCGCCCTGGACGGCGTCGCCCGGGCTCCGGAGCGCATCGGGGCGTCGCCCCTCTCCGGCCGCCTTGAGGCCCGGCGAGGTCGAGACGGTTCGCGAGTTGTCCAAAATTCTCTGGTCAGAACCACATTCTCGGATGTATGGATTTGGGGCTTCCCAGGGAAGCGGGCCAACATCCCGGAATCACCAGTGAATCTCCTCGATCAGTTCGGCGCGCCAGCGCTCCCTTCCGGCCTAGAGTCGCTGCGAGACCAGGTACGCGCCTTCCTGGCGCAGCGGCTGGCCGATTATCCCGCAGAAAAACGCGCCCTCTCCTGGATGGGCTTCGATCCCGAATTCAGCCGGGCCCTGGCCAGGCAGGGCTGGGTAGGCCTGACCCTGCCGAAACAATATGGGGGTCACGACGCGACGTCGTTCGAGCGGTTTGTCGTCAGCGAAGAGCTGCTGGCCGCCGGGGCGCCGGTTTCCGCGCACTGGATCGCGGATCGTCAAAGCGCGCCCCTGATCCTGCGTCATGGCGCCGAGAGCCAGAAGCAGCGCTATCTTCCAGCTATCGCCGCCGGCGAGATGTATTTCTGCATCGGCATGAGCGAGCCGGATTCCGGTTCGGACCTCGCCTCCGTCCGGACCCGCGCCGACCGTCAGTCGGACGGCCGCTGGCGGCTGAACGGGCGCAAGGTCTGGACCACGAACGCCGATCGGTGCCACGCCATGATCGCCCTGGTCCGCACGGATCCGGCCAGCGAACGACACGCCGGCCTGTCCCAGGTGATCGTGGACCTCGGCCTGCCCGGCGTGACCATCCGTCCCATCCGCGACATTTCCGGCCATGAGCATTTCAACGAGGTCACCTTTGACGACGTGATCCTGGAGGCCGACGCCCTGGTGGGAACCGCAGGCGAAGGCTGGGCGCAGGCGACCTCGGAGCTGGCCTTCGAACGCAGCGGCCCCGAACGATTCCTGAGCGCCCTGACGCTGTTCCGTTGCCTGACGGAGGCGGTCGGCCGCAACCCCGACGCCCGCCAGGCGGTGGAGATCGGCCGCCTGGGCGCCTGGCTGGTCGCCCTGCGCGCCATGTCCATCTCCGTCACCGGACAACTGGCCGGCGGACAGGATCCGGTCTGGGCCGCGTCCTGCGTCAAGGACCTGGGCACAGGATACGAGCAGGACACCGTGGAGACGGCGATACGTCTGATCGATTCCCTGCCCGAGACCGATCAGGCGCAAACCACGCGCCGGGTCCTGGCCGTCACCCAGGGCATGGCGCCGTCCTTTTCATTGCGGGGCGGCACCCGCGAAATCCTGCGCGGCATTCTCGCGCGCGGCCTGGGAGTCCGCTGATGCGCGCCATGTTCCAGGAGAGCGTCGAGCGCCTGTTCGCGGACGCGGTCGACGCCGAGACCCTGCGCCTCGCCGAGACCGGCGCCTGGTCCGAAAGCCTGTGGGCGCAGATGGAGGCGCTAGGCCTCCCCCTGGCCGCCGTTTCCGAGGACCTGGGAGGAATCGGCGCAAGCTGGACCGACCTCTTTCCCGTCATCCGGGCCTGCGGCGCCAGCGCCGCCCCCGCCCCTCTGCCGGAAACCCTCGTCGCCAACGCCCTTCTGTCCGCCTGCGGAATCGCCCCGCCGGAAACCGGCGTGATCGTCTTCGCGGCCGGCGACGCCGCCTCGGCGCTGCGCGGCCTGCCCTGGGGCCGCCAGGCGCGCTGGCTGGTCCTGCATGATACGGCGCGCGGACGCCTGGGCCTGCACGACATGGCGGGCGCGAACATCGTGCACGACGTGAACGTCGCAGGCGAGCCGCGCGACACGGTCGTCCTCGCGGCCGGCTCCCTGGTCTCGGACGCCGCCTTTGACGGACCGCCCGACACGGTACGCCTGTGCGGCGCCCTGATCCGCTCCGCCCAGATGGCCGGCGCCCTCGGGCGGCTGACCGAAATGAGCGCCCAATACGCCAACGAACGGGTCCAGTTCGGCCGCCCGATCGGCAAGTTCCAGGCGGTCCAGCAACAGCTCGCCCTGCTTGCGACACAGGCGGCTGCCGCCGGCGCCGTCGCTGAGGCCGCCTTCATGCAGGCCCGGCGGACGCCGCATTTCGCGACGACGGCCTCGGCCAAGGCCGTGGCCGGCGAAGCGGCCGGCCGGGGCGCGGCCATCGCCCATGCCGTTCACGGAGCCCTGGGCTTCACCCACGAGCACAGCCTGCACTTCCTGACGCGACGCCTCTGGGCCTGGCGGACGGAGTACGGATCAGACGCGCGATGGTCCGAACGGCTCGGACGCCTCATCGCCGACGCCGGCGAGGACGGCCTGTGGCCCTTCATCACCGAAACTCTCAAGGAGCGCCCTCAGCCATGAGCGACTTTCTTCTGAAATCTCGCGACGGCCCCGTGGCCGTCTGGACCCTGAACCGACCGGAGCAGCGCAACGCCTTCAGCCGCCCCGAGGACATGTACGCCTTCGAGGAAGCCTGCGAGGAAGTCCGCGCCGATCCCTCCATCCGCGTCGTGGTCCTGACCGGGGCCGGTTCGGCCTTCTGCGCGGGCGGCGACGTCAAGGCCATGCGGGACCGCACCGGCATCTTCGAAGGCTCGCCCTACCAGCTGCGCAATCGCTATCGCGACGGCATCCAGCGGATTCCCACGGCCCTCTACGAGCTGGAGACGCCGATCGTGGCCGCCGTCAACGGGCCGGCGATCGGCGCGGGCCTGGACCTGGCCTGCATGTGCGACATCCGGATCGCTTCGGAGACGGCCACGTTTGCGGAAAGCTTCGTCAAGCTGGGCATCGTCCCGGGCGACGGCGGCGCCTGGCTGCTTCCGCGCATCGTGGGCATGCCGCGCGCCAGCCACATGGCCCTGACGGGCGACGCCCTGGACGCCAAGACCGCGCTGGACTGGACCCTGGTCACGCAGTTGACGGCGCCGGACGCGCTGATGGAGACGGCAATGGCCCTGGCGCACCGCATCGCCGGCAATCCCGGCCACGCCCTTCGCCTCACCAAGCGGCTGCTTCGCGAGGGGCAACACATGCGGCTGGGCGCCCTGCTGGAATTGTCCGCTGCCTATCAGGCGCTGGCGCACCATACCTCCGATCATGCAGAAGCCGTGGCGGCCATGCTTGAAAAGCGCCCCGCGCGCTTCACTGACAGCTAGACGGAGTTCACCATGCGCAAGGTCTTCCGCGAGGACCACGAGATGTTCCGCGATCAGGTCCGACGCTTCGTCGAGACCGAGATCGCGCCGCATCACGCCCAATGGGAACGGGACGGGATCGTGCCCAAATCCCTCTGGCTCCGGGCTGGAGAGGAAGGCCTTCTCTGCGTGACGGCGCCGGAGGCCTTCGGCGGGGCCGGCGGCGACTTCGGCCACAGCGCCGTGCTGATCGAGGAGCTGGCGCGGGTCAATGCGACCGCTGTGGGCTTCACGACCCATTCCGACATCGCGGTCCCCTATCTGGTGAACTACGGCTCCGAGGACCAGAAGGCGCGCTGGCTGCCCAGGCTGATCAGCGGCGAACTCATCGCCGTCATCGCCATGTCGGAGCCGCAGATCGGCAGCGATCTGCGGGGCATGCGGACCAAGGCGCGCCTCGAGGGCGACCATTACATCTTGTCCGGCCAGAAGACCTTCATCACCAACGGCATAAACAGCGGCCTCGCCATCGTCGCCGCCAAGGTGGAGGGACAGGCCAATCCCAAGGACATCACCCTCTTCTGCGTCGAGGAGGGTACGCCGGGCTTCACCAAGGGCGCCAAGTTCGAGAAGATCGGCCTGCGCGGCCAGGACACCTCCGAACTCTTCTTCTCCGACGTGCGGGTGCCCGTGGAGAACCGCCTAGGCGAGGAAGGTCAGGGCTTCGCCTGTCTGATGACGGAGCTGGCGAAGGAGCGCCTGGTCATCGCCATCCGGGCGGCCGCTTCGCTTGAAGCCATGCTGGACAAGACGATCGCCTATACCCGCGAGCGCATCGTGTTCGGAAAGCCTCTGCTGGAGTTCCAGAACACCCGCTTCAAACTGGCCGACGTGAAGGCGCGGACGACCATGCTGCGGGTCTTCGTCGACGACTGCCTGCAGAAGCTTCTGGACGGCGAGCTGACGCCCGAGACCGCCGCCATGGCCAAGCTGACCGGGGCCGAGCTTCACGGCCAGCTTCTGGACGAACTGCTGCAACTGCACGGCGGCTACGGCTACATGAGCGAATACGACGTCGGTCGCGCCTGGGTCGACGCCCGGGTCGCGCGCATCTACGCCGGCACGTCCGAGATCATGAAGGAAATCATCGCCCGCACCCTTTGAACGCGGTCGTCGGAGTTGGATCATGGACCTTGGCCTCCAGGGTAAACGCGCCTTCGTCAGCGCCTCTTCCACGGGACTGGGCAAGGCCTGCGCCCTGTCGCTGGCGCGCGAGGGGGCCGAGGTCTGGCTCAACGGGCGCGACGAAGAGCGGCTGGCCCGCGCGGCGGACGAGGTCGAGTCCGCCGTCGGCCGCCGCCCGCAGACGGTGGTCGGAGACATCGACGCCGCCGAAGGCCGCGCTGCGGCGCTTGCGGCCTGCCCTGCCCCGGACATCCTGGTCTGCAACAGCGGGGGGCCCAAGCCTGGCCGCATGGATCAGTGGGATGAAGCCGTCTGGAACGAAGCCGTCACGGCCAAGATGGTCTCCCCGATCCTGCTGATCCAGAGCGTGGTCGGCGGGATGCGCGCCCGAGGATCGGGGCGGATCATCGTCATCACCTCCGCCATGGTGAAGACGCCGCAACTGGCGATGGCCTTGTCCACCGGACCGCGCGCGGGCCTGACGGCCTTCTGCAAGGCGCTGGCCCGAGAGGTCGCCGCCGACGGCGTCACGGTGAACTGCCTTCTCCCCGAGAAGATCGACACGGATCGCCTTGAGCGGATGACCCGGTCGCTGGCGCGCCTGCGCCAGATCGACGAGATCGTCGCTCGCGCGGAAATGGCCAGCACGGTCCCCGCCGGACGTTTTGGCCGGCCTGAAGAGGTCGGGGACGCCTGCGCCTTCCTCTGCTCGTCACGGGCGGGCTACATCACCGGCCAGAACCTCCAGCTCGACGGCGGCGCCTACGCCGGCCTCGTCTAGACGCCCGCTCCCCGCTCGACGTTCTCGTCCCTGACACGCGCCCGGCGCCGCCCGATCCTTCACCGTCAAAGGCCGCTAGGCGAGCGCCTGCATGGGAACGCCGTGCGGCTGCTGGGCCGCGCCGCGCGCTGGATCGATGAGGCCCGGTCATAGAAAACGCCCGCCGGAAGGTTCCGGCGGGCGTTTCCCAGGTCGCTCCGGGGAGAGAGCGCGCCTGGAGCCTGATCGGTCGAGGAGGAATCGCTTCGCGCTTCCGCCGAGGCCGTGAATCAGGCTCCAGGATTGATGCTGGAGCGAATATCTGGGTTCAGATGCAATCCCATCTGAACCGATTTCGCTCTAGCGACGGCCCGAGACCGTCGATTCCGCCGAAGCGTTCTCGAACATGCGGTTGATGTCGCCCGAGGTCACCGGCTTGCCGGCTTCACGCTGCGGCGCGGCCCCGCCGAGCCCCAGCAG